>NZ_BADX01000083.1:0-20350 GCF_000241365.1 Pseudoalteromonas sp. BSi20480
ATTCACATTTTCTTCTCTAAAGCGTCGTGTCTCTTAAGCGAAGCGCCTCTTTGTAAAGAGTGTTTTAGTTATCTAGTACATTACCAGATGATGACGCAAAATTAGCTCTTTGGCTCTTTAGCGCAGGGTACAGCGCCACTGCTATAAAGCTGTTATCCTACTCTAAATGAAAGAAAGTTCGACTCGAAAGAGTAGACTTTTATATGACTGTAAACCTTTAACAGTTTGGCTTGTGGTGTTGGAGTGTTCTATCTTATGTATTCGGTTATTTATTAAAGAAACTTAGTTGCTGGGGTAAAAATTAGAATCAAAAACGCCAACTCAAGGTTGGCGTTTTAATTATGAGGCTAAAGGTTATTTTTAAGCTTTAGGGCCTGCATTTTTAATATCGTCAGATACGTCGTATTTAGCAAAGTTTTCTGTAAAGTCAGCAGCCAATTTAGCTGCATATTCATTATATTTAGCCTTATCTTCCCACGTGTTAATAGGGTTAAGAAGGTTGCTATCAACACCTGGTACTGCAACTGGTACGTTTAAGTTCAATGCATCAATATGTTGAGTTTCAACACCGGCTAATTTACCTGACACTATAGCGTCAATTACAGCACGTGTAGTTGGTATATCAAAACGCTTGCCGATACCGTAAGGACCGCCAGTCCAGCCAGTATTCACTAGGTAAACTTTAGCGCCAAACTCACGTACACGTTTCATTAGAAGCTCAGCATAAACACCTGCAGGACGTGGGAAGAACGGTGCGCCAAAACAGGTTGAGAATGTAGATTCTATATCGCTTGTTGAACCAATTTCGGTTGAACCTACTTTAGCAGTATATCCGCTTAGGAAGTGGTACGCAGCGGCTTCTTCACTCAGTACAGATACAGGAGGTAATACGCCACTCACATCACATGTTAAGAATACAACAGCTTTAGGCTCACCTGCGCGGTTTTCTACTTTACGCTTTTCAACATGTTCTAATGGGTACGCAGCTCTGCTATTTTGGGTCAGACTTGTATCGTTAAAATCTGGCACACCTCTATCATCAAGCACAACATTTTCTAAGATAGTGCCAAAGCGGATTGCATCCCAAATAACAGGCTCATTCTTTTGTGAAAGGTCGATACATTTTGCGTAACAGCCGCCTTCGATGTTAAATACACTACCAGGTGCCCAGCCATGTTCGTCATCGCCGATTAGGAAGCGAGTTGGGTCAGCTGATAACGTTGTTTTACCAGTGCCAGATAAACCGAAGAATAATGCTGTGTCGCCAGCTTCACCAACGTTAGCCGAACAGTGCATTGGTAATACACCCTTAGCTGGTAATAAGAAGTTTTGAACTGAGAACATCGATTTCTTCATTTCACCGGCGTAGCGCATTCCCGCCAGTAATACTTTACGTTGTGCAAAGTTAATAATTACGGTGCCATCGCTGTTAGTGCCATCACGATCTGGTTCACATACAAACGATGGTACGTTCATCACTTGCCATTGTGGTAAGTTTGAAGCGTTATAGTTTTTAGGTTCAATAAACATGTTTTTGGCAAAAATGTGATGCCATGCAGTTTCTGTTGTGACAACTACAGGTAAATAATGCTCTGGGTCAGCGCCGACTTCTAGGTGAGAGGTGAAGTGGTCACTACTTTGCACATGTGCTTCTACGCGTGCCCATAAAGCATCAAATTTGTCAGCATCGAAAGGACGGTTTACATTGCCCCATTGAATTTCATTTTGTGTTGTAGCTTCTTGTACAATAAAACGATCTCGAGGTGAACGGCCTGTTCGTTTTCCTGTAATGGCTACGAAAGCACCATTTGCGGCTAAAGTTCCTTCGCCACGGCGGATCGCATGCTCGACAAGTTCAGCTGCGGTTAAATCGACAAAACGTGTAGCGCTTGTAATCATGTTTATACCTAACTATGTATGAGAGTTTGAACGGGATAGCTCTGGGTAAATAGTGCCCTTCAGCTGTAATGATAGTAACAGAAGGTTTTCAGATATTCGAGCCTGTAAAGCCCCTAAAAACATATATATTTGCAAAAAAACATGAATAATTTCAATGATACCGGTGTCATTAAATGTCACTTTTTATGACACCGGTATCATCTTTTTATAATATAAAACCGCATATTTTGCGGCTTTATGTAGGAAGATGAGCTGAGATGGAGTTTTTAGTTGAAAATACTCTTAATGTCTTGCTCATTAAACGTATATTCTTTTAAGCAGTAATGACAGTTGATATTAACACTGCCGTTTTCTGCTACATCATCGAGTAGTTCTTGTTGTCCTACATTAACTAATGCGGTGATTGTTTTGTCGCGACTACAGCCACATTTGAAACGTATGCTTTGTGGTTCAAAAACACGTGGATTATCTTCATGATACAAACGAGTTAAGATTGTATTTGCATCAAAATTTAACAACTCTTCATCTTTTATCGTATTGCTGAGTGCTTCTAGGTGGGTGAAGTCTTCAATTGACTTCTGTTTATCAACAGGCAGTACCTGTAAAAATAAACCACATGCCTTTGCACTGCCTTCGGTTGTATTGGTTGCAAACCATAAACGAGTTTTTAACTGCTCTGATTGCTCAAAGTAACTTTCAATACACTCACTTAGAGTGTCATGCTCTAGAGGGACTATACCTTGGTAGCGCTCACCTTTATCTGGCGTAATAGTTATAACCATATAGCCATTACCGATTAGTTCTTTGACAGTACTGCCTGTCACTTCATTTTGTAGACGAGCAATACCACGCATATTTTGCTTATCATCACCATTTATTACTGCATATTTAACGGGTCCGTCACCTTGCAGTTGCACGGCTATTTCACCTTCAAATTTTAATGTAGCTGTAAGTAAGCAAGTAGCGACCAATAGCTCACCTAGTAATGCTTTTACAGGTGCTGGGTAATTATGGTTTGCAATCATTTCATTGTAGGCACTCTCAATTTGAACGAGTTCGCCACGAACATCTAGTTCGTTGAATAAATAACGGTGAAGTAAATCTTGTTGCATGAGCGGCTATACCTAACTTGATTTCATTTTTAAAAGTTCGCGTCTTTGCTTTTTATCGGGTTTTTTATCCGGATGAGGAGCAAAAAAGCTATTATTTTTACGTGCGATGCTGTTTTCTTCGCGTTTGGCGATACTAGCATCAGATTCTTGGTACAAGGTCTGAGCAATGGGGGCGCTTTGTCGTTTTTCAAGCACTTTCGTTATGGTTACGATTTTTTCATCTACACCTTGAGCGAGTTTCACTATCGCACCAACTTCGACTATTTTACTCGCCTTTGTTCGCTGTCCATTATAATGCACTTTACCGCCTTGTACCATTTCCCTTGCTATCGCACGTGTTTTATAAAAGCGTGCTGCCCATAACCATTTATCTAATCGAACTTTTAAGTTATCTATGAGGTCAGAGTCTTTATTACTATTGCTTTTTTTACTCATAACGTATTTGTACCTGCAGTAATTTGTTATCTAAAATTTACCACGAAATCTATCTAGGATGAAGGTATTACAATGGGTGTTTGTTTTTTGTTCAAGTAAATAGAAGTTATTCATTCTGTTTACAAAGTTTAATATTAGTGTGCTTGTTGAATGAAAAATGAAAGGGTACTATGGGGACGCGCTTACGCAGTAAATTAAAAAAAGAACACTATTTATGGAACAGCAAATCCAACAGCTAAAACACATTTTAACTCGATTACCGCATGCTAAATTAAGTGCGTTAGTCACGCTATTAGTTGTTGTTTACCTTGCATTTTTATTATCAAAATTGGTTTGGCTTTTATGGCCTCAACCTCAGGTATCTTTACTTAGTCCTACTCAGTTTGCCACACAGTCATCGGGAACAAGTAATAATTCGGCACAACGCATTGTTGAGCAGTTTTTGTTTGGTAAAAAAACGGTAACAAACAGTGCTAATACTGCAAAACAATCACAAATTATTAATGATGCCCCTGAAACACGTTTAAGTATTAACTTAACAGGCATAGTAGCTGTAAGTAATGATGATAAAGCAGGCGTGGCAATTATTGAGTCACAGGGCAAGCAGGTTAGCTACCTTGTCGATGAAGTCATATCTGGGACGCGCGCAAAAGTAGCGCAAATACTTCCTGACCGTGTCATTTTAAGTGTAAATGCTCGGTTTGAAACGCTAATGCTTGATGGACTCGATTTCACCAAAACAGTCTCTATGCCGGTGCTCGCTGCAAAAGATGAGCAAGAAATGGGGCCGCAACGATTAGATGATAGTGAAGAACAAATAAATGCGACTGCAGACCCAGAAGTAAAAGAAGCCATTATAGAAACACGTGAAGAATTATTAGAAGAACCCGGTAAGCTTTTTGATTACATACGTGTATCTCAAGCAATGAGTGAAGGTGAGCTAATTGGTTACCGCTTAAGTCCGGGAAAAGAACCCGCACTATTTAAGCAAATGGGATTAAAAAATAACGATTTAGCTGTTTCTATTAACGGCTATCAACTAACAGATTTAAAACAGGCCATGTCAGCCATAAACGAGCTGCGCAATAGCACCGATGCTACTATCACCATTGAGCGTGATGGTGAGCAAATAGATGTGCAATTTAGCCTGCAATAACTTAGCTTTGGAGTTTTAACATAATGGTTCAGGTGCTACACCTCACAAAAATTAAAAAAGGGTTAGCTAAGTACGCATCTACTTTTTTTGGCGGCAAGTATTTCTTTGTCTGTTTCTGCGGTTGAATATGCAGCAAACTTTAAGGGTACTGATATCAACGAGTTTATTAATATTGTTGGTAAAAACCTTAATAAAACGGTGATTATAGATCCCAACGTACGTGGTAAAGTGAATGTACGTAGCTATGAGTTAATGGATGAAGATCTTTACTATCAATTCTTTTTAAATGTATTAGAAGTTTACGGCTACTCAGCTGTTGAAATGGATAATGGCATTATTAAAGTAGAAAAAAGTTCTGATGCTAAAAAGTCGAATGTGCCACTAATTACTGAAAACAGTTCTGCATCGGGCGATATGATGATCACCCGTGTGGTGCGCGTAAAAAATGTAAGCGTGCAAGAACTAGGACCATTAGTTCGTCAATTTAGCGATCAAAAAGATGGTGGCCATGTTGCTAACTTTAATGCTGCAAACGTAATGATGTTGACTGGCCATGCTGCATCAGTAAACCGCTTAGTGGAAATTATCCGCTCAGTTGACCAAGCCGGTGATAAGCGTGTTGATATTGTAAAGCTTAAATACGCAACGGCTGATGATGTTGTTTCTGTAGTAGAAAATATTTATAAAGATAGTGGCAAAGGAAGCGTACCAGAATTTTTGATTCCTAAAGTCGTAGCCGACGGCCGTACCAATAGCGTAATTGTAAGTGGTGAAGGGCAAGCCCGCACACGTGCAATTGAATTGATTAAGCGCCTTGATGGTGAGCTTGAAAGCCAAGGCAACACTAAGGTGTTTTATTTAAACTATGCCAAATCGGAAGACTTAGTTAAGGTTCTTCAGGGTGTAAGTAAAACGTTAACCGAGGAAGCTCAAGGTAGTGCAACTAAAACGCGTTCGCGTAGTAACAGCGAAACCAGCATTGAGGCACACCCAGAGTCAAACTCACTAATAATTACTGCACAGCCAGATACTATGCGTTCATTAGAATCAGTTATTGAACGATTAGATATTCGTCGCGCACAAGTATTAGTTGAAGCAATTATTATTGAAGTGATGGAAGGTGATGGCGTTAACTTAGGCTTGCAGTGGATTTCAGAGCAAGGCGGCATGCTGCAGTTTAATAACGGTACAACAGTACCTGTTGGGTCGTTAGCTGTTGCAGCAGAACAAGCTGCAGATCAAACAGTAACTAAAACAATTATTGGTACAGAGTCTGGCACGGTTACACCTTACACAGAAACGACAGAAGGTGACTACGGGCCGCTTGCATCATTACTTAGTGGTATTAATGGCTTAGCTCTGGGCGTTATAAAAAATGACTGGGGCGCAATTATTCAGGCTGTAGCAACCGACACTAACTCAAATATTTTGGCAACGCCTTCAATTACCACTATGGATAACGAAGAAGCCTCTATTTTAGTGGGTCAAGAAGTACCTATTATTACCGGATCTCAAACAGGCACTAACAATAGCAACCCATTTCAAACGGTTGAGCGTCAAGAAGTGGGTATTAAACTTATTGTAACGCCACAAATTAACGATGGCTCAGCGGTACAGCTCACCATTGAGCAAGAGGTATCGAGTGTAAGTGGTGCAACTGCGGTTGATATTTCAGTGAACAAACGCGCTATTAAGACAACGGTTATCGCCGATGATGGCGGTATGGTTGTTTTAGGTGGCTTAATAGACGAAGACGTTCAAGAAAGTGTGTCTAAAGTCCCATTATTAGGTGATATTCCTGTTTTAGGGCACCTATTTAGGTCAACAAACACGACTCGCCGTAAGCGTAACTTAATTGTATTTATCCGCCCAACGATCATCCGTGATGGGGTGAGCATGAATAAGTTAAGTTTTAACAAGTATAACTTTATTCGTGGTGAGCAAACTAAGCAGCAAGAAGATGGTATTGATTTAATGCCAATGACCGATACCCCTGTATTGCCAGAGTGGAATGATGAGCTAGTACTTCCGCCAACTTATGAAGAGCACTTACGTAAACAAAATGCACAAGAGCGTAAAGATGACTAATGCGATACAAGAGATAAACCAAGACGTGGTTCATCCTAATACGCATAGTTCAGATGAGCCCTTAGCTGATGACGTACTCGTTGAGTTACCAGCAAAACGTTTACCATTTTCGTACGCGCGACGTGCAGGTGTTTTACTCAGTGAATATCAAGGCCAAACTACCGTGTACTTTCGTGGTGAGCTTGATTTAGATGTATTACTTGAAGTGCGCCGAATCGCAGGTCATGGCTTTAAATTAGAGCAGCTTGATGATGACAAGTTTGAATTGTTACTAGAGTCATCTTACCAACGTGATAGCTCTGAAACGCAGCAAATGATGGAAGATATTGGCAACGAAGTTGATCTGTTTTCTTTAGCTGATGAGCTCCCGCAAACTGAAGATTTATTAGCTGGTGATGACGATGCGCCCATTATAAAACTCATTAATGCCATGCTTAGCGAGGCCATTAAAGAGGGGGCGTCAGATATTCATATTGAAACGTTCGAGCAAGAGCTTGTGATTCGTTTCAGGGTTGATGGGGTTTTAAAAGAAGTACTAAAACCAAATCGTAAACTTGCCTCATTGCTTGTATCGCGTATTAAGGTAATGGCAAAACTCGATATAGCTGAAAAGCGTATTCCGCAAGATGGTCGTATTAGCTTGCGTATTGCAGGACGTGCAGTAGATGTGCGTGTATCAACCATGCCGTCGAGCTTTGGTGAGCGAGTAGTATTACGTTTACTTGATAAGAACAATGCTCGCCTAAACCTAGAAGATTTAGGTATGACTCCAAAAAACCGTGAGTTGTTTGCTGACTTAATTAGTAAGCCGCACGGGATTATTTTGGTAACAGGACCAACGGGTTCTGGTAAAAGTACCACCTTGTATGCAGGTATGAGCCAAATAAATTCTCGCGATCGTAATATTCTGACTGTAGAAGATCCTATTGAGTACGAGATCCCAGGTATTGGTCAAACGCAAGTAAATACAAAAGTAGATATGACGTTTGCAAGAGGGTTGCGTGCTATTTTACGTCAAGATCCCGATGTTGTAATGGTGGGTGAAATACGTGATCTTGAAACTGCCCAAATAGGGGTTCAAGCATCACTTACTGGTCACTTAGTTATGTCTACACTGCATACAAATACGGCGTCTGGTGCTATTACTCGAATGGAAGACATGGGCGTTGAACCGTTTTTGCTTTCTTCATCGCTATTAGGTGTTTTATCTCAGCGCTTAGTGCGTACGTTGTGTAACAGCTGTAAAGAAGGGCATGTGGCAGACGAACGTGAATGTCAGCTTTTAGGTGTACCATTTGAGAGCAAGCCAACGATTTACCGTGCAATAGGCTGTGAAGAATGTAACTTTAATGGTTACAAAGGTCGTACTGGTATACACGAGTTACTTGTTGTAGATGAAACAATACGAGAAATGATCCACAACGGTAAAGGCGAGCAAAGTGTAGAAAAATACATTCGCACTCATAGCCCAAGTATTCGCCAAGATGGTTGCAGCCGTGTGCTTGCAGGAAAAACCACGCTTGAAGAAGTGCTGCGTGTTACCCGTGAGGAAGGCTAATAATGGCTGCGTTTGAATATCGGGCATTAGATGGCCGCGGCAAAGAAAAAAAGGTATTTTAGAGGCCGATACCGCCAAACAAGTTCGTCAGCTTCTGCGCGATAAAAGCTTAACCCCTTTAGAGGTTGTGCCTGCGGCTCAGAGTGATAAACAGGTAAAGGGTGAGAAAGCGCCTTTATTTGGTAGCCTTTTTAAACCAAGTATTTCTACATCTGAACTTGCGCTCATCACACGCCAGTTAGCAACGTTAATTCAGTCAGCATTACCAGTTGAGGGCGCGGTTATGGCGGTGGCTGAGCAGTGTGAAAAACCACGTTTAAAACGTATGTTAATGTCGGTTCGTTCAAAAGTTGTTGAAGGCTATACCCTTGCTGATGGTATGAGTGAGTTTCCCCATGTGTTTGACGACTTATATCGTTCAATGGTGGCTGCGGGTGAAAAGTCAGGGCATCTTGACCAAGTACTTAATCGCTTAGCCGATTACACCGAGCAGCGTCAGCATATGCGTAGTCAAATAACACAGGCTATGGTTTACCCAACTATTCTAGTTATTTTTGCCATTGGTATAGTGTCGGTTTTATTAGGTACTGTTGTTCCTAAAATACTAAAAACCTTTGAAAAAACTAAACAAGTATTACCTTGGACCACCGAGTGGGTAATGGCTGGGAGTCATTTTGTACAAAATTACTGGTTTATTAGCCTACTAGCCATCACCGGCATTGCGATTGGCATTAAGTACGCATTAAAAAAACCACAAGTGCGCTTTTGGTGGGACGACCGTGTGCTGCATATGCCGGGTATTGGTAAGGTGGCTCGTGGTATTAATACCGCTCGCTTTGCTCGTACGTTAAGTATTTTATCTTCAAGCTCTGTACCACTACTTGAAGGAATGCGGATTTCTGGCGATGTACTCGTAAACGAAAAAATCAAGAAGTCGGTAGCCGACGCAGCTGACAGAGTAAGCGAAGGTGCAAGCCTTAGAGCGGCCTTACAGCAAACTAAATTATTCCCGCCGATGATGCTACATATGATCGCCAGTGGTGAAAAATCAGGTGAGCTAGAGCAAATGCTAGAGCGTGCAGCGAATAACCAAGACCGTGAATTTGAAAGCATGGTAAACGTATCGCTTAAGTTATTAGAGCCTGCAATGATTGCTTCTATGGCTGTTATCGTTTTATTTATTGTTATGGCCATTTTGCAGCCTATTATGGCAATGAACAAAGCAGTTGGGCTCTAAATTTAAATAGTTTTTATATATTAATGGTTTTACCTAAACCATTTTTGCTTAGTGTTTTTAGAATAATGAGGTAATTACGTGAACAAACAATCAGGTTTTTCTTTACTAGAAGTAATGGTGGTACTGGTTATCATCGGGATGATTATGTCTATTGTTGCGCCAAATATTATGGGCCAACAAGAAGAGGCCGCTATTGATAAAGCGCATTTAGATATTCAGCAGCTTGAAGATGCTATGAGCTTATACAAGCTTAAAAATAAAAGTTACCCAAGCACAGAGCAAGGTCTTGAAGCGTTAGTGACTAAAACGTCTATTGAGCCTGTTCCAAAACGTTTTCCTGATGGCGGCTTTATCAGCGAATTACCAGAAGATCCATGGGGTAATACATACTTATTAATAAGCCCAGGTGAAATTGGTAAATTTGATATTTTCTCTATGGGACCAGACGGTGAAGTCGGTACCGACGACGACATTGGTAACTGGGATGAAGAAAAGCAGTAATGAGTCAGTCTACTGAGCTTAAACTAAATGTACTTTTTGAAGACTTATTATGAACGTAGGTCTTCAATTAATGCACAAGAAAAAGGGTTTTAGCTTAATCGAGATTTTAGTTGTATTAGTGGTTATCGCTTTTGCAACAAAAATGGTGGTATACAGCTTAGATGGCGGCGCCGAAGATGAGTTAGATGCTCAAGCGCTTAGGTTGCATACCACCATTAATATGGCGTCAGAATTTGCAATTTTAAATCAGGTCGAGCTTGGCTTACTCGTTGAGAAAAATACCCTAGAATACTTGGTATTTGATGGGGAAAAATGGGTAACCTTTGACAGAGAAGAGTTATTTAAACCCATAGAGTTGGAGCCACGCCTAAAGCTTACCCTCAACTTAGAAGACCTTGCATGGGCTCAAGATAATCTACTTGAACAGTCTAATTGGCGAGAGCTTATGAGTGGTGGTGAAGAAGATAGCTTACTCGAACTTAAAAAGCTTAAAATACCTCAAGTACTTATTTTATCGTCGGGCGAAGTAAGCGCATTTCAGTTAATTCTTGAGCTAAAAGATCAAAGTGACCCTGTTTACTTTATTGAGGGTGAATTTACAGCACCAGTAAATTTAAGAAGAGAGCCAGAGTAATGACATTAAGTAAAGGCTTTACCTTGTTAGAAGTACTTGTTGCTTTGAGTATTTGTGCAATGGCGGGTATTGCAGCAATGCAAGCCACAGGCGAGCATATTCATCACTTAACAACAATTGAAGAACAAACATATGCCTCATGGGTTGCTGAAAATGTCATTATTGAACAACGGGTAAAAGGCGAGCAATGGCAAGGTAAAAATAACTTACGTGGTAGTGAGGTTATGGGTGGTGTTGAATGGTTTTGGCAGCAAGAGGTTATGCCCACTGCAGATAAAAGCTTTGTTAAATTAACCATAAATGTATTTATCGATGAAAAGTACGAACAGTCAGTCTATGAGCTTTCAACGTATTTAAATAAAGGTAAAAAGTAAGTGAAGCAGCGCGGATTTACATTGCTTGAAGTAATGGTTGCTTTGGGGATTTTAGCTTTTGTTGTTATTTCTACGCACCAAATACTAGACAGCACAACTAAAGCAAAAGACGCATCGGACGAAAAAATAGCGGAACTTAATGGTTTACAAACAACGTTTAGACTTATGGACCAAGACTTTAGCCAAATGACTAAACGTGCAGTTAGAAACGAGTCTGGTGACGTACAAGAATATTATTTATTAGCAGGGCGTTATGTGCTTGAAAGCCAATATGACGGCATTGCATTTGTAAGAGACGGTTGGATAAACCCAATAAATTTATTACCTAGGTCAGAGCTGCAGGCTGTTGGATATAGGGTCATAGATGATAATCTTGAGCGTGTGTATCGCGTGTACGTTGATCAGCTTGATAATATGGAGCCACGTGTACAGCAGGTATTAGAAAACGTCGAAGAGCTTAAGTTTGAATTTTTAGACAGTGACAATAAGTGGCAAGAACAATGGGAAGTAAAAGCATTGCCTAAAGCGGTTGCGGTTACTTTACAACAAATAGAGGCCGAACCTATTCGTCGTGTATTTTTAGTTCCTGGGCAAGGAAGTAGAAGTAATGGGTAGGCAGTCTTCGCGCGGAGCAGCGCTGGTTATTGTGTTATTTATTGTTGCATTAGCTGCTATTTTAGCCGTAGAAATGAGTGCTAATTTAATGGTGCAAGTGCAAAAAAGTACTAATTTACAAGGTCACCAACAAGCAAAATGGTATGCCTACGGTGCTGAAGAGTTAGCTATTAAAGGGCTTATTCAAAGCAAGAAAGATGACCCAGATAAAACAACGCTTGATCAAGTATGGGCAACACAAGGTAACGCAGCATACCCAGTTGATAACGGCACATTAAGTGGTTCAATTACTGACTTGCAATCATGTTTAAATTTAAACGCCATAGCGATTGAACCCGATACAAATAGCGCTGATAAAACAAACCCTGCACACAAAGCACTGTTTGCCTTACTTGAAAATATAGAAGATTTACCAGCGGATGAATCGGAAGAAGCAATGGCTGATAGCGTGTTCGACTGGCTGGATGAAAATAGCATAACCTATCGCTCAGGTGCTGAAGAGGGAGAGTACTTATCCCGTAAATTTCCGTATATGACAGCTAATAGTTTATTTGCATCTCCATCGGAACTTCGCTTGGTAAAAGGCTTTAACCCGCTAGTAATGGAAAAAGTATTGCCTTATGTGTGTGTTATTCCGGGGAGCACTCAGCTTTTAATTAACATTAATACAATAGCACCAGAACAGGCTTTACTACTAAGCGCGCTGATGGATAATTTAAGTTTGTCGGCTGCAGAGGCTGTCATTGCCGCAAGACCACAAACAGGTTTTGATTCTTTAGAAGAATTTTTTGAACAGGTACAGCAACAAGGCGGTACAAACACTGAATCAGTGAAAGACTTATTTAGTATTAAAAGCGAATATTTTAAATTACAAACGCAGGCAAACTTTGTAGATCTGCGTTTTTCGATGACCACCTTACTGCACGCCAAAGACGGCGAAGTAACGATACTGGCGCGAAAATTTGGAGGCGTACAGTGACAGAAATATTGTTGATCCGTACGGGTCAAACCCAACAAGAACGATTAAATTGGCTTGTATATTCACCACAAGAACAAGAAATAATAGCCAGTGGTGAGCTATCAAGCGCAGGCAATTTGAATGAATTAAGTGAAAAAGCAGCCAACAGGGAAGTGGTTGTTTTATTGCCAAGCGATCAAGTGCAATTAAAAACGGTAACATTACCCACAAAGTGGAATCGCAAATTAGAGCAAGCACTCCCTTACATGCTTGAAGAAGATATAGCCTGCGATGTAGACGATTTGTATATAGCTATAGGCGAAGCAACCATGGTTGGTGAGCAGCATGCTATTCAGGTTGCTATGACTGACCGAGAATGGTTTGAGCAATGGCTCGCGTTGTTTGTGGAACATGAGCTGCCTGTTTATAAAATATTACCTGATGCACTGTTGTTACCCTCTGTAGGTGAAGGAGAGGCTAGTGCTATAGAGCTCAATCAGCAGTGGCTGTTTAAGCAAGGGGCATGGCATATTAGTGCGGTTGAATTAAGCTGGTTGTCAGGTTACTTGACTGCGTTAGGTAACCCTGAGGTTAAACACTTTAGCCCAGCGGAAGACTTCCCAGAGGGGACTAATTTACAAGCGCAAACAAGTCAGTACGATCTCCCGTTAGCTTTATTTGCTAAGCAATTAAATAACGTTAAATTCAACCTTCGCCAAGGTGTTTACCAGCTTAAAAAGAAGAGCGCGCTCTGGTGGGGTTACTGGAAAGGCGCGGCAATTTTTACAGCCGTCGCATTGGGCTCTACTTTAGTTATAAAGGCAATTGAGTTGCAACAGCTTAATTCTCAGGTCGATATAGTAAAAAACCAAGTAGTTGAGCGATACCAGACAGCATTCCCCGGATCTAAAGTGCACCCTAATTTGATAAAAAATCAGATTAAAGGCGCATTAGATAGAATAGAAGGCTCTGATGAATCCGGTTTTTTAGAGCTGACGACTAATTTGGTTGATGTATTTTCACAAGTGAATGAGTTCACACCAGAAACATTACGTTACGACAAACGAAGAAACGAATTACGTATTCGCGCGCGTGCTAAAGACTTTCAAACCTTTGGTAAAGTAAAAACCATACTTGAAAAGCAAGGCTTAACGGTAGAGCAAGGGTCTTTAAATAACGATGGTGATTTTGTGGTAGGTGAGATTAAATTGCGAGGTGCCGCATGAAAGCACAAGCGATAAAATACTGGCGTTCTTTAAAAGAACAAGAGCAGCAACTTATTATGGTTGCTGGTGGTATATTTGTTATTTTTGTTCTTGTGATGGGGATATTCAGGCCGTTAAATAACGCCATAACAAAAGCAGAACAATCGAAAATTAAGCAACAGGCTTTGCTCGTGTGGGTTGACGAAAGCATAGTAAAGCTAAAAGCAGCGGGTAATACGCGTGTTGCGAGTAGTCAAAATCTAAGCCAAGTGGTTAACTCTACCCGAAGTCGCTATCAAATCAATATTAGTAAAATGCAGCCTAGTGATGGTTCGCTGCGTTTAACGCTCGACTCAGTAGAGTTTAATAAACTAGTAGAATGGCTCGATGAATTAGTGAATCAACATGGTTTAAAAATCGAAAACTTAGATTTAAGTCGCGACGATAAATCGGGTTATGTAAGAGTAAGCCGTTTGGTAATAGAGAATTAATAAATGAAAAGAATAATTATATTATCGGCTGTCTTTTTAATTAGTTTTATTGTGTTTTGTATTATTAAATTACCCGCAGCTATCGCGCTTGATTTAGCAAAACCCCATTTCCCTAAGCAGTTAGAAGTAGGGCAGGCTGTAGGCACTGTATGGCAAGGCCAATTAATGCAAGTTCGTTTTGATGGCGAGCAGTTAAACAATGTGCGCTGGGATATCGCCGGTTGGGCATTATTTACTGGCAATTTAAATACTAATATAAAGTTTGGAAATGCTCGCGAACGCACCGATATATCGGGATATGCAACCGTCAGTTATGGATTGTTTAATCATACTTTAAAAGTAACAGATGGTTTAGTTCGCTCAACGGTAGAGCGAGCTATGCAACGAGTTCAGTTACCATTACCTGTTACAGCAAAGGGGCGTGTAATACTTGAGCTAGATGAATACACCTCAGGTGCTCCTTACTGTGAGTCATTAAAGGGTGAAATAGCGAGCCCAAATATCGACGTGCAAGGCTTAAATGGTTGGTTTAATATAGGACCTTTGGCTGGCAGGTTAAGCTGTAAGTCGGGCGATGTGGCAATATTAATCGACCCTGATAACACCCTTGGGCTTGAAGCCGATGCCACTCTTAAAGCTAACTTTGACTTTAGCGTGGCAGGGTATGTAAAACCAGATGCTAGCTTACCAAAAGATGTTCACGATGCGGTTAAGTTTTTAGGCCGACCAGATAGCCAAGGCCGTTACCCGCTCAATTTTTAATGTTTTGATATAAAGAGTTTTAATGCAACTACCGCAATTCACTGAGCTGCATGCTAAGCAGCTCAGCACATTTCTAAATACCCAACCTCAAGCCATGACCTTTGAACAAAGCCAAGGTTATTTGTTTGGCGTTATATGTTCACCCGACCCCCTTGATGTGCACGAATGGGTTGATGTGATACTCAATAATTCAGCAAACGAATTAGATGAAGAAACGCTATTTTTATTTATGGCGTTTTACCATCAAATAAGTGAACAGGTGTTTGAAGTAGGGTATAAACTGCCACCACAGTACGACAGTGCATATTGCTCGCAGTGGAGCCAAGGCTTTTTAACAGCAAGTAATGCTTACACGCAAAAGCTATTAGCAGCAACGAAGTTAGATGCACAGTACAAAGAGGCCTTAGAAACCGCACAAGCAACCCTCAGCTTTTTTGCATTAGATACACAGCTTATCTCTCAAATAGCATCACAAAATTCAATGAATACTTTGCAGTTGTGTGAGCAACAATATGACCTTATGGGGGATTTTGCACTTGGTTTTGCAGAGCTAGTAGAAATAGTGGCGCTCAATAGTGGTTTGTATAACGATGATGGCTGGGACGAGTAGTTAGCGTTAAACTTTTTAATAATGGGCGCTTTAATTAATATCAAGCGCCAAGATCTAAAATAATATCAGTGCAGCCTTGCTTGCACTTCACCACGCCTTTTCCCATTTCGCTGGTGGCTAAATCAAGTGTGAGTACCGTATTACATTTTTCGCATTTTAGCGTTTTACCTTGTGCTAACTGTTTAAGCATATTACGTTGCTTGTGAAACGAATCACTGGTTTTTTTGTTTAAATTAGAAAAGTCCATTATTTAGCCCGTTTTTGCTCGAGTGATTCAGATACTATTTTACACACTTTATTTAAGCGTTCAGCGTAGAAGTAAAGGTTTAAGTCGCGTTCACGACAGTAGCGCAAATTAAATAGCTGAACTGCGTCATCAGTGGTGAATGTTTTTTCTACGTATTCTTTTTCTGAGCTTGAGAGTGTCAGCTCATGACTAATTCTGTTTTTTGCTAAATTAGCAGCAGGGCTTCTATTTACTTTACTTGCATCACTTAAAAAGCCAATACCTTCGCCTAATAGCTTTTCGCGTGGTTCTTTTACAAGTGGATGATCAATGGTAAAAAACGCAAGGATCACAATTATCAAAATAATAAACTTCTTCATGGATACGTAAACCTTGATCTAAATAGGGTTGAATTATCAAGCAGTGTAATAAACTGCCTTTTAAAAGCAAGTAACTGAGATGAATAAATTAGTTGTAATCTATACCAGTAATTTTAGCCAATATTGATATAATAACTAACAAAAGTTAGATATTTCTGAAATATCTGAAAGTATTTAATTTATGATTCATTAAACAAGTCTTACTTAGCAAGTTACTTGCTACACTATGAGTATAGAGCATTTGATTAGTGCTCAGCTTTTATTTTCCAAGCGGTGTTGAGGAACTTCGATGGACAAACAGATTAAAGTAAAAACATTCCTGTTGAGGTAAAAATTCAAAAGCCGGATTTAAGCCGTCAAGATGATAGATTTAACCCCCGTAACCGCATTTATGTGAGAGCCGTAAAAGGTCTTCACCAATTACTAAGACAGCGCATTGGTTTTTTAGGCATGCTCGCATTTATGGTTTTGCCATGGATAAACTTTAACGGCCAGCAAGCCGTGCTATTTGATTTAATAGCACAAAAATACAATATTTTTGGTCTAACTTTATGGCCTCAAGACTTCACCATACTGGCGTTTATATTCATGCTGGCGGCTTTTGCGCTGTTTTTGGTAACTACATTTTATGGACGAGTCTGGTGCGGATATACTTGTCCTCAAACGGTATGGACCTTCATTTTCATCTGGTTTGAAGAAAAACTTGAAGGCACAGCAAATCAACGTAAAAAGCTCGATCAACGGCCTATGGACTTTGACAAGTTCTGGCGAAAAACAGCTAAGCATTCCAGCTGGGTGTTGTTTTCTTTGTATACTTCTATTTCGTTTGTTGGTTACTTCACACCGATAAGAGAGCTACTCCCCGATTTTATAACCTTTAATGTTGGCGGTTATGCACTAGTGAGCATTTTAGTATTTGCTGTGTGTACATATGGTAACGCAGGCTGGATGCGTGAAATTATGTGTTTGCATATCTGTCCCTACTCACGTTTTCAGTCAGCAATGTTTGATAAAGATACCTACACAGTAACCTATGATGAAAGCCGAGGTGAAAGCCGAGGCCCTCGCTCACGTAAGGTTGCCCACGCAGATTTAGAAATAGGTGACTGTATTGACTGTAACCTATGTGTACAAGTCTGCCCAACAGGCATTGATATAAGAAACGGTTTGCAGGCTGAGTGTATAAATTGTGGTGCGTGTATTGATGCGTGTGACGGCGTAATGGATAAAATGGAGTACCCGCGAGGGTTAATTTCGTATACCACAGAACGTAATCTTGAGACGCCAGAAAATAAAACCAACCCTCTACGAGCCAAAATTATTGGGTATACGGTCATACTAGTGTTGCTAACCGGCGCGCTTGTTACAAATATTGCACTGCGTAAACCAATGGACTTTGATATTATTCGTGATCGAAATCAGCTATATCGTGTCGACTTTAATGGCTTGGTTGAAAACACATATACCTTAAAGGTCATCAATAAGGCGCAATATGAGCAAACCTTTAACATTAAAGTGGCAGGGCTAGAAAACTTTAAATACATAGGTAAACAAGTATTTACTGTTCAAGCAGGTCAATCGCATAATGTGCCATTATCACTCGTTATGGATCCTTATGACTTAAAAGCGCCTATAACAGAGTTTAATTTTGTATTGTCGCCAGTTAATGAACCGGATGAAACAATTTCGCAATCGAGCAACTTTTTTAGAGCGCGATAGCCGTACTTTCTAATTCGGTAAATATAGCAATAACAAAAGCGGGTTTAACCCGCTTTTCATTTATATAAGAAGAGCATGAGCAAATTTAGCTTTATAGATTTAACCCCAGATTTAATACTTGATGCGATAGAAACCATAGGTATTTATCCCGAGTCTGGGTTACTAGCGCTTAACAGTTATGAAAATAGAGTTTATCAATTTAAAGCCGAAGACGGTCTGCGTTACGTAGTAAAGTTTTATCGTCCCGAGCGTTGGAGTAAAGCACAAATTCAAGAGGAGCACGATTTTGCTTTTGAGCTTGCTGACGCTGAAGTACCCGTTGTAGCCCCTGTTTTACATAATGGACAAAGCTTGTTTGAACACCAGGGCTATATGTTTGTGGTATTCCCAAGTGTGGGTGGGCGATTATTTGAAGTAGATAATTTAGATCAGCTTGATGTTATGGGACGTTTAATTGGTCGAATGCACCAAGTAGCTAAAACCAAACCCTTTACTTACAGACCAACAATAAGCTGTGAAGAATATTTGCATACAGCTAAAGTTCATCTTCAAAAAAGTAACTTGGTGCCAATGGGATTAAGCACTGCTTTTTATACTATTTTAGATTTGGTAATTGAGCAGACACAAAAGCAGTATCAAGATACAAATAGTATTCGCTTACATGGCGATTGCCACGCAGGCAATATATTATGGGCTGGCGATGCGCTAATGTTCGTGGATTTAGACGATAGTCGTCAAGGGCCTGCTATTCAAGATCTATGGATGATGCTCAGTGGCGACAGACCAACGCAACTGTTACAGTTAGACACTTTGGTGGGAGCGTATGAAGAATTTTGTGATTTTGACCACGCTCAACTCAAATTAATTGAACCGCTGCGAGCAATGCGTATTATTCACTACATGGGATGGGTGGCAAAAAGGTGGAGCGATCCAGCTTTTGTGCGGAACTTTTCATGGTTTGCTGATGACAAATACTGGGAGCAACAAATTTTAGCGCTTAAAGAACAACTTGCTGCACTGCAAGAACCGCCGTTAAAGTTATTGCCGTAAATTATTATTTAATGACAAGTACAACGAGATACTAATGCTTAAAAAACTAAAACTGAGCCTACTTCTTTTATGTTTACCTTTTGCAGCCTTTGCTGCACAGTTTGAGGCAAATAACCAATACACGATTATTAAAACTGAAAAAGACACAACACCCCAGGTAACAGAGTTCTTTTCATTTTATTGTCCGCACTGTTTTAAATTTGAACCAGTGGCTAAAGCAATTGAAAAAAAACTGCCTGAAGGCACTGATTTTGTTAAAAGTCACGTCAACTTTTTAGGTGGTGTATCTCCACAGGCGCAAAGTAATTTAAGCTTTGCTTACTTAATCGCTAAACAACAAGGGCAAGCACAAAATATAGCTGACCAAATTTTTAGAAGTATCCATATTCAAGGTGTGCCTTTAACAGAAGTTAAAGACCTTAAAAAGCTATTGGAAGTAAATGGAATTGATAGCGACAAATTTGACCAAGCTATTGCAAGCATGCCAATTATTGCCGCAGAGCAAGCAATGCAAGACAAGCAAAACAAATATTCAAAGTTAGGTGCATTAACTGGTGTACCTACTTTTATTGTTAACGATAAATACAAAATCAATATTAACACCATAAAAAACCAACAAGAACTTGATGAGTTAATTGCGTTTTTATTAGCATTATAAATTTTGGAGCATAAGAATGATTAAACTACTTAAAGCAGGGTTACTTGCATTAGTATTACCGATGGCAGCAACAAGCTTTGCGGCAGACTACCAAGAAGGCGTCCATTACGATGTTATTGCTGAACGTGCCACTAAAAAGCCAGAAGTAAAAGAGTTTTTCTCTTTTTATTGCCCGGCGTGTAATAACTACGAGTCACTGATCAGCGAATTTAAGCCTAAACTAGATAAAAATGTTAAGTTCAAAAAGAGTCACGTTGACTTTGTGGGTGTTCGTAATCCAGAAAACCAACAAATGATGAGCCAAGCACTTGCAACTGCTGAAGTACTTCCTCAAAAAGAGAAACTTATCGCAGCTATTTTTAATCATATTCACACTAAGCGCGCTAAATTTAACGAATTAGCTGACGTGAAAGATGTGTTTGTTGCGCAAGGTGTTGATGGCGATAAGTTTGATAAGTTATTTAAAAGCTTTTCGGTTCGTACATTAAGTTCTAAGATGAAGCGCGATCAAGAATACTTTAAAGAAAAAGGTGCTCTTCGTGGTGTACCCACATTTATCGTAAACGGTAAGTATAAATTAAACTTAGGCCGTGAATCGGGTGTTACAGCTCCTGAAGATATCAGTAAATTAATTAATTACTTAGCTAACAAGTAAGTTTAGCTAAAACCAAAAAAGCTCCTT
>NZ_BADX01000082.1:0-29000 GCF_000241365.1 Pseudoalteromonas sp. BSi20480
AAAAATATTGGTTAGTCACTGCTCCTGTTTTTCTCATTCACTTCTCGGTGGTAAAACAATCACTTTTATAGCATAACTAAAACGCTTCTACAGGCTGTATTTAGCCACGGCATTGTGAATATGAGCTTTTAAATCTTAATGCACAAAAAGAAGTAAATGAGAAAACATAATGATATGGGCAATGCTTAGCTTTGTTTTGTAGACGTAGAGCTTGCTAACGTTAGAAGTGAAGCTTCTTATTACTTAAAATTAGATATGACCACAGAGTGCACCGAGGCGCTTCGCGCTACACAGAGCTAAAAAATATTGGTTAGTCACTGCTCCTGTTCTTCTCCTTCACTTCTCGGTGGTAAAACAATCACTTTTATAGCATAACTAAAACGCTTCTACAGGCTGTATTTAGCCACGGCATTGTGAATATGAGCTTTTAAATCTTAATGAACAAAAAGAAGTAAATGAGAAAACATAATGATCTGGGCAATGCTTAGCCTTGTCTTGTAGACGAAGAGCTTGCTCACGTTAGAAGCGCCGCTTCTCATTTCAGGTCAAATATTAAATTACTTAGTCCCTAACTCTAAAAGCGCAGCGCCTCTTAACCTCTTTGTGAATAATAATCTTTTAAAACCTTAATACACAAAGCATAGGACTTTATTACAGCCATAAAAAAAGAGCTTTCGCTCTTTTTTACAAACTATATAAGCAAGCTAAACTTACTCGCCCGCCACAATAGTATTAAAGCTATTATTATCGTGAAGGCTTGCAAATGCACTTTCGTGGAGTAACTCATTACGTAAGTTAGGTGAATACTCAAGTGCCATTTTTATATCGGCCAGCGCATCGGCGTGTTCGTGTATTAACGCAAACGCACAGGCACGTTGCCAATACGCATAACCATAATCGCTATCTATATCAATTGCCTGGTTACATAAATCAATCGCTTTGGCGGTTTGATTAATTTCAAGCAGGGCATCAGCTTTGTAAGCAATAGCCTCAACGTCTTCAGGTTTACGCTTTAAAATTTCATCAAAAATCTCGATCTTATTAGCATAATCACTTTCTAAATTTGCGCGCATCCACAACGAGTGAACCTCATTTGTAATCGATATACGTTCTTGGTTGCTAAGTATTTCTTCCGAACGAACGCGCAGCTTTTCTTCTAATACTTTTAAGCGTTCTTCGTACTCATCGGTAATAACACTCACGCGGGTATTTACAATATCTTCTACTTTATTTTTAACATCGCGCAGCGAATTCCAGCCAACAAGTACCAAAATAGATGCTGTCGCAGTAATAATAAAAAACACATTATTTATAGTATCGGTGGTGTAAGTAAGGGCTCTGTCGGCTGTGTCTAATTGCGCGTGCGTAACTTGCTTAGTTACATCTTCACGTAACTTTTGCTGATCTTGGCGAACCGCTTTTAGCTCATCTAAAATGTAGCGTTCCATAAGCGGTTTATACATAGGCTCTTTAAGTTGTTCAAGCGCTTGCTGTTCTTGTAGCTTTGAGGGGGCTTCTGTTTGTTGCTCAGCCGCATTAGCCGACGTTAAAAATAAAGTAAAACAAATACATAGTAAATAAAAGTAATAACGCATCAACATGCCCAAATAAAATAATAAATTGCAAAAATAATATTAACACGCACAACCTAAACTCACTAGGGCGGGTTTTGTTTTGAAGGCGAGATTACAGCACATTATAAATTATTATCACTAAAGCAGTGTGCAGTAATAAATTTTAGGCAAAAAAAACCAGCTCTGGGTGAGCTGGCTGAAACTGCTAAAACATCAAAGGTTAGGGAAAACTTAACTACCGTTAGCTAATAAAAATCAGCTAACAAAAAACAGGTAAATTAGAGTTATAAAGTAAAGGTGTATTGGGCTTAGTAATACACCTTTAACGTTATAACTACAATTTCATGGTGAAGGGGGGTATTCCTATGTGCGCTGTGGTAAACCAAAGCCACTTTCAAACCCTTCACATACCATTACGCCGCTACTTTTTAATTCGATCATCGTTATTTAAAAAAAGATCAAAAATTTATAAATGCTCGTTTTTAAATACCAATCAAAAATACAAATCGGTCCAATCGTTTTAAATACGGTGCATTTGTTGGTATAGCTCAAAAAATAAGCCTATATTGGTAATTCAAAATAAGTACAAGTATATAAACAATTGATTAAGCAACATTTGCATGAATTAAAAATAGTAATACCTAAACAAATTGACCATTGCTTACGTATTTTATTTTAGACCAAGAGGATTAAATAATGAGTAACTCTAGCGCTGGCAAATGCCCGGTAATGCATGGCAGCAATACACAAACAGCAGGCCAAAACACAGATTGGTGGCCAAATGCACTTAATTTCGACATTCTTCATCAACACGATACAAAAAGCTCTCCATACGGTAGCGACTTTAACTACGCTGAAGCATTCAAATCCCTAGATCTAGAAGCCGTAAAAACCGACTTAAAAAACTTAATGACACAAAGCCAAGATTGGTGGCCAGCCGATTGGGGCCACTATGGCGGTTTAATGATCCGCATGGCATGGCACTCGGCAGGTTCGTACCGTTTATCTGACGGACGTGGCGGCGGTGGCACGGCAAATCAACGCTTTGCCCCTTTAAACTCATGGCCCGATAACGCCAACCTCGACAAAGCGCGCCGCTTACTTTGGCCAATTAAAAAGAAATACGGGAACAAACTCTCGTGGGCCGATCTCATTATTTTAGCGGGCAACATGGCGTACGAATCAATGGGCTTAAAAACCTTTGGGTTTGCCGGCGGCCGTGAAGACATTTGGCACCCAGAAAAAGACGTATACTGGGGCGCCGAAAAAGAATGGTTAGCACCAAGCGACGAACGCTACCAAAATGTTGATAAACCCGACACAATGGAAAACCCGTTAGCGTCTGTTCAAATGGGCCTAATTTACGTAAACCCAGAAGGGGTAAACGGTAAACCCGATCCGCTTAAAACCGCAGCACAAGTGCGCGAAACGTTTGCCCGTATGGCAATGAACGACGAAGAAACGGCAGCGCTTACCGTAGGTGGCCACACAGTAGGTAAAACACATGGTAACGGACAAGAGTCTAACCTTGGCCCAGAGCCAGAAGCGGCTGATATTTCAGAGCAAGGCATGGGGTGGAACAACCACAAAACACGAGGCATTGGCCGCGATACAATGACATCGGGCATTGAAGGTGCGTGGACCACACACCCAACAAAATGGGATAATGGCTACTGTGACCTTCTTTTAAATTACGAATGGGAACTGACAAAAAGCCCAGCAGGCGCTCACCAATGGGAACCTGTAAATATTAAAGAAGAAGACAAACCGGTCGATGTAGAAGACCCATCAATTCGCTTAAACCCAATTATGACCGATGCCGATATGGCCATGAAAATGGACCCAGCGTACCGCAAAATAATTGAGCGTTTTCATAACGACTTTGAATACTTTTCAGACGTGTTTGCACGTGCATGGTTTAAACTTACGCACCGCGACTTAGGGCCAAAAGCGCGCTACCTAGGTGCCGATGTACCAAGCGAAGACTTAATTTGGCAAGACCCAATTCCAAGCGTTGATTACACTCTAACAGATACCGAAATCGCCGATTTAAAAGTAACACTACTTAATTGCGGCGTAAGCGCCAGCGATTTAATTAACACCGCATGGGACAGTGCGCGTACGTACCGAGGCTCTGATCACCGAGGCGGCGCAAACGGTGCACGTATTCGTTTAGCCCCGCAAAAAGAGTGGCAAGGCAATGAACCAGAACGCTTAGCAAGTGTGTTAACGGCTCTTGAAAAAGTACAAGCTGGGTTAAGTAAACCTGTTAGCATGGCCGATTTAATTGTACTTGGCGGCACAGCAGCGGTTGAACAAGCCGCTAAAAACGCAGGGGTAGAGGTTAACGTACCGTTTGCGCCAGGGCGCGGAGACGCAACCGACGACATGACCGACGCCGAATCGTTCGACGTACTTGAACCTATTCACGACGGTTTTAGAAACTGGCTGAAAAAAGACTACGTTGTGTCTGCAGAAGAGTTACTACTTGAGCGCAGCCAGCTAATGGGTTTAACAGCACCAGAAATGTCGGTTTTAATGGGTGGCATGCGTATGCTTGGCACAAACCACAGCGGCACACAACATGGCGTATTTACAAACAATATAGGAACGTTAAGTAACGACTTTTTTGTAAACCTAACCGACATGGCAAACCGCTGGGAGCCAACAGGTAATGGCCTTTACAACATTGTTGACCGCGCAAGCGGTGCAACTAAATGGACCGCAACACGCGTAGATTTAGTATTTGGGTCAAACTCAATTTTACGCGCATTGGCAGAGTTTTATGCACAAGACGATAATAAAACCCGTTTTGTTCACGACTTTGTAAATGCATGGGTAAAAGTAATGAACGCCGACAGGTTTGATATTTAATAAACCTAATTAACAGTTAAAAAGGAGCAGCAATGCTCCTTTTTTGTTTTTAAAAACTGAGCTTTTAAAATTGTATTGCACAAAGAGAACAAAATGTGGAGTAAATGAGCAGACAAATTGAATAGTGTTAAGTGATTTTTTTATCACCACAGAGCACACCGAGGCGCTTCGCGCTACACAGAGTTAAAATATTGGTTAGTCACTGCTCCTGCTCTTCTCCTTAACTTCTCGGTGGTAAAACAATCACTTTTGTAGCTGTTGCTATTAAATGAATGCAAAGCGCACCTGCAGGCTACATTCAGCCACTGCTTTTGAAAGCTGAGCTTTTAAAAACATAATGCACAAAGAGAAGAGAATGAGGAGTAAATGAGAAGATAAAGTGAATAGGTCATAGTTTAGCTTTGTTTTGTAGACGAAGAGCTTGCTCACGTTTGAAGTGCAGCTTCTTGTTACTAACTTTTAAAGCGATTCCTCTAAAAGCGCAGCGCCTCTAAACCTCTTTGTGAAAAATTGGCTTTTAAATCTTAATGCACAAAGAAAAGCGAATGAGGAGTAAATGAGTAGCCAAAGTAAGTAGGGTTAACTTATTTTGTAGACGTAGAGCTTGCTCACGTTAGAAGCGATAGCTTCTTGTTTTACATGCTATTTAATTTAAATAAATACAATCCCAAAATGGATATTGCCCGACACTTTTTACTATGCCAGTTCTTAGTGGGTTAGCAACAATATAGCGAGCTTGATTAATTAAATCTTTTTCAGAACGAAGCTGATGCTCAAAATAATTTTGCTGCCAAATCTTGCCTGTTGTTTCATTTAGCTTATTTATTTTTACAGTCGTTACACTTTTAAAGATTTTTATTACGTTAGCTAGTGAGCAGTCTTTAAGCTGAAATAACCAATGGAGATGATCAGGCATTAATACATAACAAATTGTATTTACTTTATTTTGCATATCCACAATAGCCTTTGCTGCAATACATGCATTGCCAAATTCTTTAAATAGAGGTGCTCTATTTATGCAGCATATAGTCACAGAGTAGAACTGATTATTATTTGAAAAACGATGTGCTAATAATTTTGAGGAGTCATGCATAGGAAAGGAATATATTTTGGCTTTGTATAACCATAGATAAGAATTAATCTAAAACAAGTTTTAAAAAGCCTTGCTTTTTCACGCCAGCAAGCTGCGCGTCTACAAGTTACTTTAAACACTATTTTGTAGACGTAGAGCTTGCTCACGTTAGAAGTGAAAGCTTCTCAGCGCTACAAAAAAACACGAGCAATAGTTAATCACCTCTTGGTGATGATCTAATTACTTGTTTACTAATGCATTTAACCAAGCACAAAAAAGGCGCTAACTAAGCGCCTTTTACACTAAACAGCAAAGGGTTTATGCTTTTTTCTCTTCGCAGCTTGCAAGGTACTCGTCAAACGTACCCTGAAAATCAATAACCTGCTTATCTTTAATATCAATAATACGCGTAGCTAACGACGACACAAACTCACGGTCGTGGCTTACAAAAATAAGCGTACCTGCAAAGTCTTTAAGCGCATTATTTAACGCCTCAATGGCTTCCATATCCATGTGGTTTGTTGGCTCGTCCATTACAAGCACGTTCACGTCTTGCATCATTAACTTACCAAATAACAAACGGTTTTTTTCACCACCTGAGCAGTTACGCGCTTTTTTGTTTGAATCGTCTGCGGTAAACAACAAACGGCCTAACATGCCACGTACCATTAAATCGTTATGCTTGGCCGTACGCCACTGCGACATCCAATCAAACAACGTTAAATCGTTATCAAAATCTTTAGTGCTGTCTTGCGGGCAGTAACCAAAGCTCGCATTTTCAGACCACTTAATTTCGCCTTCATTACTTTTAAGCTCGTTAACTAAACAGCGTAAAAAAGTAGTTTTACCCACACCGTTTTCGCCAATTACCGCAAGCTTTGCACCGGCTTCTAGTAAAAACTCACCGCCACTAAATAACGTTTCACCATCAAAACCATGGCCAAGCTTGTTAACTTCAAGCGCTTGGCGGTACATTTTTTTGCCTTCGTCAAAACTTAACGATGGGCTCATACGACTTGACGCTTTAACTTCATCAAGCTTAATTTTATCCATTTTTTTAGCACGCGAACTTGCTTGCTTAGCTTTAGACGCGTTAGCACCAAAGCGGTTAACAAAGTCTTGTAGCTCGTCAATCTCTGCGCTTTTTTTAGCGTTTTCGGCTAACAGCTGCTCGCGCTGTAAGCCTGCCGCTTCTAAAAACTTCTCGTAGTTACCTGGGTAAATACGCAGCTCGCCGTAGTCAATGTCGGCCATGTGTGTACATACCGAATTTAAAAAGTGGCGGTCATGCGAAATAATAATCATGGTGCATTTACGTTTATTAAGCTCATCAGCAAGCCACGTAATTGTATGAATATCCAAGTTATTGGTAGGCTCATCGAGTAGCAGTATATCTGGGTTTGCAAACAAGGCCTGCGCTAAAAGCACACGGAGTTTCCAACCTGGGGCAACGTTTGCCATTAACCCATAATGAAACTCTTTATCTATACCCGCTTCTATTAGTATTTCTTCAGCGCGGCTTTCGGCGGTGTAACCGTCCATTTCGGCAAAAACGCTTTCAAGGTCGGCCACTTTCATGCCGTCTTCTTCGCTCATTTCGGGTAACGAATAAATACGTTCGCGCTCTTGCTTTACTTTCCAAAGCTCAACGTCACCCATAATTACCGCATCTACCACCGTGTATTGCTCAAATGCAAACTGGTCTTGGCTAAGGTTACCTACTTTTAAACCCGGGGTAATCGACACATTACCCGCGCTAGGCACAAGCGCACCGCTTAAAATTTTCATGAAGGTCGACTTGCCGCAGCCGTTAGCGCCAATTAAACCGTAACGGTTACCGTTACCAAATTTAGCTGAAATGTTTTCAAACAACGGCTCTGCGCCAAACTGCATCGTAATATTTGCGGTGGAGATCAAAAAGGGTAATCCTAGAATGAGTACTGACAGGAGCTTGCTGTAGCAAAAGGCCACAAACAACATCAAGCAATAGGGTAAATTAGCTGGCGAATTATACAGATCAGCCACTATTAATGAAAGGTAAAAGGCAGCTAATTTATAACCAACCCTAAACGTACTTAAACGGTGCAAAAGCCTTAAAATTTGCCTAGCAAGTAAAGGAGGTTAACTAAGTAAATTTACTGGTGTGATTGGTAAATACGCTCAATAACCGCTTTATTGTTAGTAATATACGAATTAATAGCTGCTACATCGTCGGCAGTAACCGTTTTTTTACTCAGCATAAAATGCACATTATTAACGTTTATGGGCTCAACCAATGGCGCAGGCATAATGTTTGAATACTGTTTTGTAAAATATTGCGCCACTAACGAATCATCAATTAAAAAATTAATGCGCTGCTTATTAAGCAAAGTAAAACGCTTTTTAGACTCCTCCGTAAGCACCACTTGGTTTGCATACTGCGTGCGTAATTGTTCAAACGCATTACCAAACACACTCCCTCTGTTTACACCCACCGTAAGCGATTTTTTAAATAACGCGTTAATGCTATTAACATTAGGCGAACTGGCGTGTTTATATAGCAGCATCTTTTCAACACGGTAGGGTAACGTAAAGTGGGCATACTCAGCGCGCTCTGCCGTTTTGCTGGCGGCAAAAATTAAATCAACACGGCCCTGTTTTAGCTCTTCAAATGCACGTAACGAGCTAGGTAACACACTAAAATTTAAGCAATAAGGTGAGCTTTTAAAAATAGCCTTTAGTACGTCTATTTCAACCCCACCCAGCGTATTGTTTTTTAATATTACATAAGGCGGCCAGTAACTTTCGTTGGTAGCTACTGTTAATGTTTTAGTGCATCCCCAGGCATTAAATGCACTAAAAGTAAAAAGGGTTATAAACAATAATATTTTCAAACTACAGCCTTTTGTAAACGGTTTTTAGTGTGTATTTAGTTATAATTTTTCAAACAGTTCTGCTAATTGTGCCTTACGGCTTTGTATTAATTTATTAACCTCAATAACATCTTGCATAGTAGACGTATTTTTACTCAGCATTAAATGAATAGAACCCTTGTTAACATAGGTTGTAGTATTAACTCGCTTAATAGTGTTTGACTGGCTAATAAAGTACTCACCCACTAACTGGTCTTCAATTATAAAATCGACCCGTTGTTTAGCTAATAAAGCAAAACGCGTTTTTGCCGCACCGGTAAAAATAATTTGTTTTGGATAAATATTTTTTAAGTGCTCAAATTGCTCGCCGTAATAACTCCCTACATGGGCGGCCACGGTGTAGCCCTGTTCAAGCGCATCTTGCAGGTTTTTAACATTATATTGTTTATTTTTATGCTGATACAGCCACATCACCTCGTTGCGGTAACTATCCGAAAAATAAACATGCTCTGCACGTTTTTCAGTAAAGCTGGCAGCCCAGCCTAAATCCATTCGGCCTTTAGTTTGTTCAACAAATGCACGCTCGGTATTGGGTAAAAACTCAACCTGAACACAATAAGGCGACCCCGCAAATATAAGCCAAAGTGCCGTTACCTCTTTACCTTGTGCGTGGCCGTCTACATTAACTACGTAAGGCGGCCAATAGGTATCGTGCGACGCGACAAAAAACCTTTTTTCGCAAGCCGAACTCCCAAAAGAGAGGGCTACTAACAAATACACACCGTATTTTTTTAATCTATGCATTATATCCCTCATGCTAGCGACGCAATACGTACAGTATAAACCAGCTTGAGAATTTAGCTGAGCAAGGTTAAATAATTACAAAGCATATGTATTATTAAAATTGTAAGTAATTGCCCCATAGATGATTAAAAAACTAAATCCTCAATACTTTTAGCATTCCTAAAACTTTTAGAGCCTTGCATGACATGATATGCCCATGCTTTTGTATTTTCTTGACTAGTGTGTTCTGGGTATAGCATCTGTAAAGTCATTTCAGTAGCTAATGTAGTTTCGCCCAACCAAGTAACTTTATCTAAAGAAAGAGTACCATCTAGATCTATTGGCTCATTGTTATAGCGGTTTCCACTTTCAACGGATATAAAAAACGCCATCCTAGCCAGTATATTAGGTGTTACTTTTGTTCTGCCCTTTAATCGTCTTAAAAATTCATCTGTTTCTTTGGTTAGCTTCATGCCTCTGTTAGGTAAAATCATATTGCGCTCACCTCTTCTTTTTCCCAAAAATATCCCGTTGAAACAGAGGATGTTTTTGTGACTTGATCAAAACTAATGTCATATTTACAAGAAATAGAATCTTTCATTTGGCCAATATATTGTTCATTTACTTCAGTATCGGTGGATAAAATAATGACCTGTTCAGAAGCATTCGGAAAATAATGTTGAACAAGCTTATCTCTATGATTTGAATCGAGCCTGCCTAAAGGTGTATCTATAACTACAGGTAATTTTTTACCAGAAACACTAGCAAGTGCATCCAACATAGCAATAGCAAAAATTTGCTTTTCACCTGCAGAAAGTCCATTTTTATCGATGTTATTGCCGAAGTCATCTACCAAAACGACATTATAGCTATGAGGGTCAATACTAATATTTAGTTTAACATCTTCTTTTCTATTAAGTTTTTTATAAGATTCTATAAACTTAGTTTCAATCTCTGTCAGTTTTAATTTAACCAGTTCATTCGAAAACTCATCAAGTAAAGTAATAGTCCTACTTGCTCTTATAGCAGAGTCTTCTTCGCCAAACGCTGTTTTCATTTCTTTTTGAAGCTTAACTAATTTGCTTGTTAAATCTTGAGCATTTTTAAACAGAGTTTTCGCGTCAAATAAAATCGCCTTATACTCTTTAACAAAAGTGCTTTTCTCCTTCTCTAAAAGCCTTAATTTGTCAAAAGAAACTTGCAATTGTTCCTGCTCAGGAGCTCTTGATACATTTATTGAAGCATTTTCAATTGTGCTTTGTAGTTTTACTAACTCTAGTTTTAACTCTTTAGCATTTTGTGAAGAAATAAGTGCTTGCTGATTTACTTGTGCATGGAGTAATGCGCTTTGTTGTTCACTTAAATCAAAACTTATTAGGTCAGCCCCAGGTTGACTGTAGTCATCGGCGGCCTCTAATAATTGCGCTCTTAAAGCAAAAAAATCTTTTGAGCTATATTGATTTAAAAAGCCATCAAGCTGATTTTTAAAAGCTACTTTTTTGGCCGAGTTTTGTGTCTTTGTTATTTCGGTAAGCAAAGTAGTTAGGGTTTTTTGCGCTAAGCTCAAAGCATAATCGCCTTCAAGTTCATGCTGTAAGCGGCTTTCAAGTACTGCTTTATTTTGAATATTAAGATCTATTGATTTCTGAGTATCTTCACGGCTTGACGCCCAAGCTCCTCCTCCAGATAATAACTCCTGCTCTGCTAAAGTTATTTTGCTGTTAAGCTCTGTAATGCTATTAAATATTAAGTCAGCTTCATTTCGCTTTAAAAGAGCTTGTGATAGTAATTCATCTTTCTCAGCTTCTAATACATGATATTGCTCTTTTAATTTTTCTTCACTTGCTGCTATACCAGCTTTGCGCAGATAAATTCTTAAATCTTCTTTTAAACGAGTAACTATATCTAAGCCAAGTAAACGTTTTACTGCATGCTGTAAAATTATGCCTGAGTTATCTTCAGCAAGCTCAGCTATTTTCTCACCATCGAAAAAGACTAAATCAGCTATTCCCGCAGGGATCAACTCTATTAAGAATGCTTGAGCTTGCTCATAGTTAAGCTCAAACTTTTCTACACCATCTTCTACAATAACAAGTTCGTCAATTTTACCGTATTGCCACTGACGTTTTACGCAATAACTATAGCAAACACCTTGCCTAACATAATCAAACTCAAGCTCTAAATATGCTCTTTTATTATCAGTTTTACCGTCACTGTTATTAATCAGTTTTTGTAGTTCTACAATAAATGCAGGATTTGAAAGATTGCCTGAAAAAGCTTGTCTCCCTAGTAGGGCGAATCTTATTGCAGTCAAAATACTTGTCTTACCTGCGCCGTTTAAGCCGCCGAACAGAATAATGGGTTTATGTTTTTGAGGTTTTAAATCAATTTCATGTCTACCTGCAAACACTCTAAAGTTATTTAAACGTAGCTTATTAATAATCATTTTTATAAATCACTGTTTATTAGCGAGTCAATTCCGTCTAACTCAGCTTGAATTTCATTTATATCTTGTAGTAACGAATACTGTAAAACTTTCTCTGATTCACGCTTTTGCTTTGCAGCATCCACATTGCCCCAGTCTTGGCGTAATACTTTATCTAAACGATTAAAAATACCTTGGCGCTTGCCTAAACCAGATACACTCAGCTCTAAATCAATTAGCTTTTTCACTAGCTCGGCATCCACCTGATGAACGTGAGCCATATGATCAATCATTTCAGATTCAACATTAGTAAACGTATTTCCATCATCTTCTAAAAACTCAACAGGCCCATTGGGATATACACGTTTATAAATTTTAGGTAAGTCGTCGGCCCAGTCGGGTGTTAGCGGATCATTTCGCCATTGGTGACGTATTTCATGGAGTTCGGCTTCTGTAATTAATGAAACTTCACGGCCTTGCTCATTAATTTCTTTTTCCATGGTTAGTAGGTGTTCTAACCACTCTTTACGTAGGTGTAAAAAGTAAGGCCCATGAATAAACTCGATGTCTTTTTCTTCTTGCATACCGTGTTTAACGCTCACTTTACCGTCGCGTCTTCTGTTTTGGCGGTACAATCCTTTTACACTGGGCTCAGTCGTTGAGTGCAAAAAGTTTCTAAAAGAGGCTAAAGGTTGTAACCAAGTTTCACCGTTCGCTATAAGTCCATCAATTGCTTTATCTTTAGTAACTACGGTGCAGCTCCAACAACCAAAACGAGATTTACCACACCCAGGTGAAGACGCTGTTTCAACTAAAGGGCACTCGCCGCTAGTTGAATTTGTACTGTCGTAAAGCTCTACTAAAGCTATATTAGAAGTACCCCAAGGTGTTTCCCAAGGACCTAATTCTTCGTATTGCCCAGGCGCAATTTGTTGTCCCAACAGATGCCAAACCTCTTGTACTTGCCAATCTTTTATTGGAGCGTATCTGCGATAATGAGGGTCGGTTTCATCAAAATACTCTTTGCCTGAATGATACTTCTCTAATATATCTTCACGGTTTTTGCTTTCTTGAGAGCGAGATCCAATAACAACGATAGGAGCCTGTTCAGCGCTAAATTCAGTTTTTGCAAAGTCTTTAAATGGGTTTAGTTTTATCTTTTCAGTACACCAACGGTTTAGCTTTAAATTGGGGGCAGGATAACCACGGCCAAGTAAACGAGACCAAAATGTATCACTGGCCTTAGGGGTAATAATACGAGTTTCTATTGGCAAGTCAGTGATGCTAGCTGCCCTTTGCAATGTATTTAAAGCATGCAGTGCTTTCTGTAAGTAAATGGGCACTTCAGCTAAGGTATCGCAAAATACAACGTAAACTTTATTAGTGCGTTGTTCAGGGCTCAAACCAAGTAGAGCTAAATAAACAAGCGTTAATATAGCGGTTGAATCTTTACCGCCGCTAAAAGCTACAACCCAAGGTTGGTTTTCACGCATGTATAAATATTGAATCTCTGCAAGTTGCTCCTTTAAAGGGCGCTCGGCAAAGGTTTGGTCTTCGATAAAATCCATGTAGTCATGGATATCGTCATAATTTTGAAATTCAAACATGATTACTACTAAACTCTTCTTCTAGTTTTTTATCATCGCCTTCAAGTTGTAAATCAAGAGCCTGCCTTAAAATATTAGCAGTGAGTTTAATATTACTAGAAGCTTTGGACAATTTTCCGTGGTGCAATGCTCTATTGTCCCATATCGGGTTGCTCTTTCGCCAATCTATTTTATTTAACTTTTGCAGAACATGTTGCCAATCTCTAGGATGCTGTGCAATTAATGACTTACCCATACGCCCTAACGCATGCAAACCAATGCCATGAGCATGAATATACTCTTGCCTAAAATTAGCAGGTGAAAGCTCTTTATTATGCACTTGTTGCCATTCAGTAATAACACCAAAACACGCTTGCCAAAAGCTAACCGCTACTTGTAAATCACCATCTTCAAAATGAGACTTTGCCGTTTTACTCAGCAGTATTTGGCTAGCTTGTTTAATACTACTTAACGTAAATAACTTTGCGCTTTTGGGTGAAACAGTCGATTGCTCCATCTCAGTAAAGCCCACAAAAGGCTTTATCTCTGTTGCTAGGTAACGTGCTACTCCCGCAGACGAATCTCTATAATCATACAATGCACTAATAGAAGGGCTCGGCTTCACTGCATATTTATTTAAGTCAGCAAACATTTGTTGGCTACGCTTTAAGCCCTCATCAACAAAAAAAAGTACTGATATATTGTCTTGCCCCAGCTCCGGCATTTCTTTTAATGCTTCTTCAATGGCTGCACGGCGATGTTGCCCATCATTTATCAATATTTCAGCATCCATAGGCACTTGTAGTACACCTAAATCGTGAGCTCCTTCATGAGGGATAAATCGCACTTCAGTACCTACAGATGCAGTAAGTGACGAAAATACATACTCTTTAGGGTTATCAACTAAATAACGTACCATATCAGGCAAGCGCGTTCTGTTTAAACTACGCTGCGCACGTAACTCGGCAGGCACTTCCTCTTCATCAAATAAAAATATTTTAGGAATAATCCTAAGTGGGCAAGTAGCAATGTAAAAAGGGCGACCTGCTTGTTGCCCCCTTACTGTTGGAAATGAATAGCAATATTTGTTTTCAAACATAATTAATCTAGTTTGTTATTTTTAGCAAAGTGTAACATTTTAAATGATAACTTATAATCACTAGTTTGTTAAAAATAACAAAACTTTCAGTTGTTCAGTTTGTGTTAACTTTTTATTTTTTGTTTGTTCCTTTTTCGACTTTGAATTATTTATAGTTATGATTTAATGAAAAAAAAATTAAATGGATTTGAAAATCATGACTCAAGACAATGCTATCTTTTTTGATTTAAACATGACAACAGATGTCACACATTTGAAGTTTGATCAAGTTTTCCAAACAGAAGCGCGTGACAACATATTTTTAAAAATAAATGAGCAATTACTTCAAGTCGATATTGAGCAAGATTACGATAGTCTATTTTATGATAGGTTTCATAATGCAATTACTATAAGTGGACCTAGGGGGAGTGGCAAATCAACTTTCTTAAGGCACATTTTAACTTGTTTAAGTAATCCAGAAAGAGTATCGGCTAGCAGTAAACAAGAAGAAGAAATACCCAAAGGTTTGGAAGTTCTCAGAATAATCGATCCAACTTTAATTTCTTCAAAAGAACATGTCTTGATAATTCTAATCTCGCAGGTTAGGGATGCTGTTTCAAAATATAAAAAATCAATAAGTGATCATGATTTCTCTGAATATGAGTACTGTTTAAAAGAGCTTGCTGGTGGTTTATGTCAAATAGATGGAATTGGGCCGTCTGAATATGGAGACGAGTGGGAAGATAAAACATATATTCTGGAAAAGGGTTTAGAAAAAGCATCCGCTGGTCGAAACTTAGAAAGAAATTTAAATAAGTTTGTAGAGTCCGCCTTGAAGGCAATTGATAAGAAGGCTTTTGTGCTAACTTTTGATGATATTGACACTAAATTTGAAAAAGGTTGGCCAGTTCTAGAGACAATTCGAAAATATTTAACTAGCCCAAAGTGGATAGTTCTAATATCAGGTGATATAGAATTATATGCAAGGCTTATTCGTTCGGCACAGTATAAATCACTTGGTGATGAAATTATGAAATATGAGCGACCATCGCTAGATTTTCATAATAGCAACAACCTTAATGATTATCGTGAAGATAATATAATTGCGACAGTGTCAGAGTTGCAAGAGCAATACATGATGAAAGTACTAAAGCCAGAAAATCAGGTTAGTATGCTTACCCTTCATCAAAAATCACTAAGAAATAATGATAATACTACAAAGATTTTTTTAAATAATTCTTCCAAAGACATTCAAGTGCCTCTAGAGGATGTAATCACAACTTTTTTATCGAAGTGTTTAGGTCTCACTCAGACCCATGAACACAAGAGAGCTGCTTCAGGCCTGTTGGGATTACAAACACGAACTTTTTTGCAGTTATTGAAGTCGATATTAGTTGATTTAAAACTGAGTTCTTCTATTGCAAATAACAACTCTGGCTCTTTTGAGTTTGATAAAGCCCAACTTGACGATTTTACTCAGCGGGTAATTGGTATATTTAATAATGCATTTTCGAATTATAAAATTCGCTTATCAGATTTATTGGTAGCGAAATACTCAATGGTTACATTAGCTAAGTTATTTTGGCGTTGGGCTATTGAAGAAGGAGTTTGGCAGAACTTCGATAGTATAACAACTTCTTCAGATGAAGAAGGGTTTAACTCTAGGGTTTTAACATTCTTAACATTAGTTAGTAGTCATACTAAATTTGATATCTCTCAATCTTTTAAATGGGGGATGTTTAGTGCGACCCCAGTATTTTTGGCTCAAAATGTAAGATCGGAAGATCCTAATAATCGAAGAAATAGGGAAGGAATTAAAATTAGTATAAATGAGATATTAGATTATATGTCTCTAAATGATACTTATATTAGTATTTGCCATACTACACAAAAAGCATTACTCGCATATCTAACACAACCTAGTAATGGCAAGGCTACAAAGTTCACACTTTCTAACCCAGAAAACTTAGGCCTTTATACCGTTCCAAGATATAACAATACAAGCTTACTTTTTGAAGCTAACCTTGAGAGGTTTTATAAAATTCAAGGTATTCAATCTTATAAAGATAAAATAACAAAGGGAACAAAAGCACAGAAGACAGCAGCCAGAAAGAACTTGAAAGAAGCTTATCATAACGCTGTATTAAAGCTAGCAGACCCAAAAACTAGTTATGAAACTTATGGTGAAATGGCGGATTGGTTATCAGGCATGGCTAAGGTATACTCTAAGCTCAATGATAAAAATAAAATGCCTAAAGTTCAGACTGTTGGCTTTATTTATAGCACTATCGAATCTATAGGTGAAAGCTATGACTTGGGTCATTTCATCAATTATGCCAAGGTTTCAGTGAAAGACTTTAATAAAGGAGCCGAAACAAACTTTTTATCTGGGCTATCTTTAATTTCATGTATTTTCGAATTAATTGAGAAAAGTGGTGGTGATGATGAAATCAAGTCATTGGTATTAGACGCAGCTCCTAAAACAACTCATTTAATGCCTAGCTGGTATAATGATGATAGTGAAAGTCGTGAAGATGATGCCGATGCCGATGCCGAAGAAGAACTGCCAACTGTAGCTGAAAACTATAGTGGTGATTTTTACGAAAATCTTATTAAATGGATTAAGGCTGTGAAAAAGTATTGGCCTAAAAATAATTTATCAAGTGCATCTTTAAACAACTTATTCAATAACTTTTTAGAGAATTTAGACTCATTAGAGCGCGATCCAGCCATAGGCTGTTTGCTTCATAGTCAAATCGTACTCTTTTTACATTACTGCTTAATTGAAGACCTTAATAGAAATAATGATTTAAACAAAATTAATGAAAAAGTAAGCATTAAGTCATTGGCAGATACTGAAAAAGAGCTGGTAGAGAATATAACCAAGTATGCAAAGTATAACTTATTTACCATGGGGAGTAGTAATAAGGATGCTCTGAGTCTTCATAAAGAAATGTTAATTGAACCTCAGGAATCTTTATTTGGTTTAATGCTCGCTTGTCCAATTATCGGTTTATTCCTTCGTAAGCAGCCTGTCCAAACTAAGAAAAAACCAATAAAGTGGAATTGGCACACAGCCCATGCCAGTTGCTTTATAAAACTGATAAATACAAACTTTTGTTTAAATGAAAATATTGAAGAGAACTTAAAAAATGATGAGTATATCTCTCTCATAAAAGCGGATAATCTAAGTCAAGAGAAGCGCTCAGTAATATTTAAAACATACTATTCAGAATATACAGCTTTAATGATCGAATACCTTGATTCCATCAAAGTTACAAGAAAAATTGAAGGCGAAAATCTGACATTCGATAATCTTTATCCTGTATTGAATACTATACCAATAACAGGAAAGTCCGACTGGCAAAAGTTAGGGGTAAGCCTAGAGCTTGCTTCTGAGCCATTAACCCCGCCCCCGCCCCCACCCCCTCTTCCTGAAGAAGGCGCAGAAGAAAATACATCTGATGCAACTAAAGAGGAGACTAATGGTGGATTAGAAAGTGATGTAAAAGAACAGTTATTACAAAATGAACAAGAAATAGAGGCTGCTGACTCTGAAAGTAAGAAACCTCAAACACAGAGTAGCTCTGTTAAACCGGAAGAATAATAGTGCCAGCTAATATCATTAAAGAAAGTTTTCGTAATACAGAGGCTTTACTTAGCTATTTAAGAAATGGGGGGGTAAACAATCATGAATTTAGCCGTATTTTATTTCAGGGGTTAAGGAGACGAACACCTTCAGCTCCTGATCATATAATTAAAAACCGATTAAAAAGGTTATTTGATTTAGAAAACTCAACAATACTAAAGTTTTTAAATGATGTACTTACTAGCTTAGAAGAACGGTATGTAGAGCCTACCCATAATGGACAATTTCTAATTGAATCTAAAAACTTTGCTGAATGGCAAGAACTTATTACAGAGGTACCACCACTTCTTGCAGTAGCTAAAGCATTACAAAAAAAACATGATTTTATATCTTTAGTAGATAAAAGTGACATAAAACAGTTTTTCGAGCGCTTTTTAAAGCCACAAGTGCGTTATAGTGCTTTACCAAGCATTAAAGACCCTCGCCTTGATGAGTTAATAGAACGACTTAAGCTAGATGATTTACATATTCATTTAAATGGTTCTAGTGAAATTGAGCTTGTTTGGGTCTCTGCGCTTCAGAAGCCACAGCAATTCAGTAAAGAGCTAAAATGGGCGGAAAATAATGATTTAGTGAAAGAGCTATATTCTGCTGATGAAATAGGGTTAACTCAACAGGAACAATTAAAACGCTTACGAATTGCCGGGGCATTAAGGCGATTGTTATTAAATGAAGTTTTTAACCAAGAACAACCTAAATGCGATGATGTTAATAATAAAAAAACGTTATCAAAAGGGTTTGAAATACAATTCAAAGATATAGAGTATGTAAATCACAGAGCTGATTTTGAGGCAGCTAAAAATGCAACATTTGCTGCACCTTATTATGCTGATATTGAAACTTTAGTCTCCAAAAAACTTGAGCATATTACGCCTGAAGTTAGAACACCTTTGGCTATAGAAGCATATTATTTAATTGCATTTTTTGATTATCTTGAAAATACGAAGAATGAAGCATTTGCTCAAGCACTTCATTATTACTTGCTAATAAAATGTCAGTTTAATCGGCTAATTGTCCAGCAGACGAATCAATATGGTTTTGACCAGTTTCAAAAGTTTACTTTTAATGAGATACGGAGTGTGGCTGAGAAAGAATATCAAACTCGTTACCATCAATTAAACTATTCTGATTTAGGGGATCTTGATTATTTAGAGGGGCGCTTTGCTCCAAGTCGAGATTTGCCAAGTAATATAAAGCGATTGAGAACTATCTTAAGCGATTACAAGTGTTATCAGTTCAGTGAATTGAGAGCATATTCGCAATCAGAAAATTTTAAAAAAAACACGACCCATTTAGTTTAAGTGATTTACTTACAGACAAAAATAATTTTACAAGTTTAAAGCTGAGCTTAGTTGCCCACTTTATTAAGCGTGAAGATAAACGAACTAGGGAATTAAATAGAGAAGATAAAAAGCTCTCTTGGCAATGCCGACATTATGAGCTTCGTAATCAACTCGAGAAAACGCGTAGAAGTTTAAATGCATTAAGTGAACGTTATACTAATTTGGGCGATTATTTATATGGGTTTGATGCGGCTGCAAATGAACTAGATGCTGGACCTGAAGTGTTTGCTCCAATTTTTAGGCGTTTAAGGACAAGCGGTTATCATAATTTTACATATCATGCAGGTGAAGATTACGTACATTTACTCTCTGGTATAAGAACTGTGGCTGAAGCTATCGATTTCTTAGATTTGAAAACAGGCAATAGAATTGGTCATGGGACAGCGGTAGGTATTAATCCAAAGATATGGCGAGAAAGAATAGGCGATAGTATTGTCATCAAGCGAGGTGAGAGACTTGATGACTTGGTATTTGCTTATAAGCATTTATGTGAGGAATCTATTAGCGGTAGAGTTTTGCATTTAATAGCTGCAGAAATAAGGAGGCTATCTTTAGATGTGTATAAAAAAGCTTATGAACCGGATTTGCTTTTTGAAGCATGGAAGTTAAGGTACTTAGATCCGTTATTAGCCTTTGGCATTAAGCGTGATAAAGATACTTATCTTAGGAATGATATAAAAGATGAGCTTGAAAAAATAGAAATTGCTGAGAGAGAAAATAAAGACGCATTTTTAATATATACGAAATATCATGGAGTTACTGATTCTACAATTGTATTTCGTTATGAAGAGTTGGTTGAAGTTAACACGGATTGTTCTTGCGAAAGATCATTCGATTACGAAGTATTTAGACTATTACAAAAATATGTACTTGGTAAAATTAATCGTCGACACATGGCTATCGAGAGCTTACCAACCAGTAATGTGAGAATTAGTTTTTATGAACATTACCGAGAACATCATATTTTTGATTGGTTAGGAGTAACCGATGAAAAAGGTATGGAAGTACCAGTAGTATTGGGTTCTGATGACCCAGGTATTTTCGCCACAAACTTAAGAAACGAGTATGCTCATATTTTACTCACTCTTGAGAATGATTTGGGTCTTTCATCTATGGAGGCAATTACGAAACTGGAGCAGATAGTGCGTAATGGTAAAATTTGGCGATTTAAGAAGTTAAGTTATTAAAATGAAGAAAGAAAAATACAAAAAAAGCAAGCTCACCTCAATGGGCTGATTTTACTAAATACCAAACCTTTGAACGCCAATGTAGCAATTACTCTGACTATTTAAATAGTTACGTTAATTGGTTTGCTAAAAAAAGTAACGTGTGTCGTTTTGCAATGAAACAAGGGCTATTTTTAGCTATGTTCGCAGGTTCGTTATTTTGTATAAACAAGTTTGAAGGCAGTTATGACGGTATTGAATTATGGCTTTTAGTATCGTTACCATGCTTAATTTTAACTATTAGTTTACTCCCTGATTTTGTGACAGATAGAGGCGTTATCAAATCAAAATCTAACTGGTGTTTTATCGCAATTTATTTTGTGCCTGCTTTATTAAAAATACTGGAGTTAAATTGGGAAGCCTGTGTTATACCCTTACTAGGTATTGGCCTAGGAATGACATTTATATTCTACTTAATAAATCGATTAGAAGGGTACACGCGTGCTTGGTCTCGTTACAGAACCGCTCAATATAAAGTATCTTTGATTAGTTGCCAAAAGCAAACGGGACTACTAACGGAAAAACAAGCACTACACCGTTTACACCATGTGATAAATAGTGAAATTGAATCACGCCACAAAGAGATTATTAGCGACCTTCATTTTTTTGGTGACAAGGTGAATGGGCTTCTTGGCAAACGTGCTGGCTTGTAAAGCCCAATACAATCAAAGGACAAATAATGACAAAGCTTACTATTTAGAGGCTGCGAAAGAGGCTTTATATCTTTTGGGTGCACCGAGTAGTCTCAAACAAATTTACAGTAAGATTATGGAACGCTCTCTCTATAAGTTTGGTGCAAAAGACCCTCTTGCTGTTTTACGAGTCCAAATAGAAAGACATTGTGAGCAAACATCGTGGTCTTGCGAAGCTAAAAATAAATTTTTTATAAAAGATGATAAAGGACTGTATTCGTTAGTAGCTTACAAACAAAAAAAGCCAGTACCCGACCAGATAGCAGAAAGTGCTTTAGATAATTTGAGTTTAGTTAAAGAGCTTGCCAAAAAACTAAAACAAACAACAATTAATCATATTATTGATCATCTATATAGCTTAGAACCGGAAGAATTTGAGCTATTCTGCCAGCGGTTCTTAGATAGGTATGGATTCGAGGATATGATTGTAACTCAACGCGGCCGAGACGGCGGGATTGATGTTCATGGCTACTTAGAAGTAGGTATCTCACAATTACATGTTGCAGCGCAATGTAAGCGTTACAAGCGCACTAACAAGGTATCACGCCCTGATATTTCACAGTTTAGAGGAGATATTCAAGGCGAGTACCAACAAGGCATTTTTATAACCACTAGTGAATTTACAAAAGAAGCTCAAGATATAGCCTTCAAGAGAGGTTGTGTGCCTATTGTGTTGATTGACGGGCAAACACTTGCTGAAATAATGATTGATCGCGAAATTGGTGTAACAAGAAGTAATATTCCGATTTATGATTTTGAATTAGACTTGGTATAAAACTTATTGCCTTTCAACTCAACACCCCAATAGTCAAACACCTTGAGTAAAATAGGCCAATTGGGCCATTCTGCTTTGGTCACGCCTTTTAGCATATCGGCTAATTTTTTATCAAAGCGTTGTTGGCTTATGTATTCGCTACTGTCTTTTTGTAAATAATTTATTTTATTATAAAAGGGCTGGTAGGGGTAAGCATCGCCGTAGTAAAAATAGTCTATATCTTGCTCTAGCATTTTGACTTTTATTCGCTCAGTGAGCAGTGGCAGCTTTTTATTAAAGTCATCGTATTTTAAAAATGTCACTTTGCCTGAACGCATATGTATTTTTACTAAATCTACGTCGTCAATATCGCCATACAATTGCACCGCACAGCCTATGTATACACGCAGTATTGCGGGGAGCTGGTTTAAGTAACGAGTGGGTAAAATATATGAGTGGTTGTCGTGTAACTCACCGAGCTGAATTTGACCAAAGGCTTGGTAACAGGAATTGCCAATATTAGCGGGGTCTGCAATCGAGAACAGCAGTTGCTTTGCTTGCTCTAATGCTTGGTTGTAATCGCTAAAATGTACTTTTAAATCTCGCGTCAGCCTTGCAGGCATATGGCTTTTAGCCTGGCGTTTACCAAATAAGCTAAGTGCAAAATACACCAGTAAATCGGTTTTTCGTTTTTGTTGCGCTTGCTCAAACTCATTTTGTTCGTAGTAATTTTGTAGCAAGCTAAATGCTTTGTTGTGGCTGGCAAAGTATTTACGTAATGCTGCGCTTTGTTCAAACTCATCGTTTGCAGGTAAACGGCCTAAGTGCAGGCAATGTTGCCAAAAATCATCAAGCAGAGTTTTGTGTTTTTCAAACAAGGTTTTTTGCTGGGCTTTGGGTAAAGCTTTTGGCTGCGGCCTTTGGGTTATATGTTGCCAATTATAATTTTGAAATTGTAGCTCTAAGTGATGTGCCTCTTCTAATTGTGGGCATTTAAAAATAGCGATAATACCTTGCCCAAACGCCATTGTTTTAACGTTTAGGGTTTGCTCTATGTAAGCTCTTATTTGGGCTTGGCTATAGTATTTTTGAAAGGTATTCCATTTAGTTATTACGCCGTCTTTATATTGTTTGAAGTGTTCTTGCTTCGTTTCGTTTGCGAGCATTACTGACACTAAAAGCAATTTTTTAGTATGCTGAAAAGCCGTTTTTAGTGTATCTATACGCTCTTGTTGATCTTCAATAACATTGAGTACAAAACCTAAATTAACAATATCACTTACTTGCTTTCCTCCGTTTGGCCTGTGTACTGGGTCCCATGCGTTAATATTTAACCCGTGGGCTTCTAGCTCAGTTGCGTCGTCAGCTAAGCCGCAGCCATAATCAAGTATTGAATATTCACCATTTAAATAACCGTACTTTGCTAGTTTTTGAAAAGGCGCTGAAAGCCTATCACGATTTATAGCTGTTAAATGTCGCTTTATTGTTTGTGGTTCATTTTCAACTATAGGCTCTGGTAACTCAGCTACTTTGTGTAATCTGCCTTGCTCATCAAGCTTGTAGCCTTTGCGTTTAATTAAGTTTTCCCATTGCTGTTTAAAACCAATACTCTTGGTGTTTTGGTACAGGCCTATTTGTTCACCTTCGTTGGTAATATCTTTAAATAATGGATAGTGAGGATAATTTGGGAGAACAAAGGTTTCTTTACGGTGCAATATGGGGGGATTATTTGAGCCACTGTAGTTAGTTGTTTTTAATGTTAGCTCTTGGGCATCTATAGTATGGCTGGTATGGAGTGCTGGGTAAGCGTATTCATCAAAATCAGGGTAGTTAAGTAGAGTAAATTTTAAGTCGCGTTTATAGAGTTTAATTAGGTTCCACGGTTGTTCTACTTCAAGTTTGTTTACTGTGTTTGTTATGAAGCTTAACAATTGTGATGGTGGGGCTTCTGCTAATGAACTTTTATGTAAATAAATGGCTGTAGGTAATGATTTACCCTGTTTGAGCTTTTTTACTAAATCACGGTATTGAGTGAAGTTTAGTGATGTCGGTAAGTTAGCTGCCATATAAATTACTCAAATAATTAAGATAACTCAATATACCTAACAGCAATAGCAACAACAAATTTGAAGGTAAGTGCTAAGACAATTCCCCCTTGATTAAACCTGAAATTAAATTAATGATGAGTAATTTACAGCATGGATGTTGTTAAAAAGCGTAGCTTGGCCATGGGTGAAAAATGCAGTTTTGAACGAGAGGGGAGGGATACCTGAACTGGAGAGCGTACATGGATGTGAAAGTTGTGCCTATCTTCGATGGTTATGTTCATATCATTAATTTAAATTGAGGCAATAGTGTGATCCTCGGGGCGACGTGGGGTTCCAAGGGGCGGTCGGCGGTATCCGCCCCTTGGTTGCCATCGCCAACGCGATATAAGTAAATTATTTTAAAAGCTGCGCTTTCGCGCAAGCAAGCTTTGCGCCTCCAGATTTATTAATCATTGTATTTATAAATTAACAGCAATCACTTATATTCTGCTTTATAAAAATAAATTTTAAGCACTGCAAGTAAAGGAAAAGTGATGATTAAATGGATTTTGGTAGTTTCTACTACTTTATTTACCGCTGAAGTTTTTGCCGGCGATGCTTACTCGCAATCGCGTTGCGATGGCATTAAAAAAGAGCGTGAACATATTCGCGCAAAAATGCGCCATGGTTACAAAGCAGCTGAAGGTGAAAGGCTTAAAACCCGCTTTACTTTTTTATTTAAAGAGCTTGCTAATCATTGCGATAAACCTAAAAAAGCAGCTACACGCAAATACGTTAAACCTGCACGGGCTTACTCTTCAAATAACAGTACACTACTGAATCAAAAAGTGGCAACTATGTCTTTATATAGCGATAGCTATAGTAATAAAGCAAAGCTAGATGCATGGTCAAAATTTTATAAGTTGCCTGAGCGCTGCCGTAAAAAAGGAATGAACACATCAGAGTTTGTTTGGTGCAGTGAATATAGGGGTAAACAAAAAGCATTGTTTGAAGCGCAGTGGAAAGGGAAGCCGTAATTATGTTTAAAACTAAGTTGCGTGTTGTGTTTATATTTTTTTTGTTTGTAATTGCTTGTGGCTTAGTGGCTAACCATTTAACTGGGCGTGTATTTAATTTTTACGATCCGATTGGTGAAGCTAAGCGCATTTATAAAAGTTTAAGCACACAAAATTTAGAACCATCGATAACAAAAACAGCAATAAATAAAACTGTTGTGAAAATTCAGGGCAATAAAACGTCTACTGATTTTCATTTTCCTCAGGCCGATATTACTCGGTGTGTTGATACCTCTTTAGGGGAAGTTAAATATGAACGCAATGGCGATATTTATACTTGGACAGATAGCCAAGGCGTTGTGCATTTTACCGATGAAAAACCTAACTTTGCAGTTGCAACGTACGATTCAGGTTTTAAAGCGCCGCTCGATTACTTTGATTTAACCTTAAATACCCCTAAGTTACCGTCGTCTTTTAACCAAGCTTTACGCATAAAGCTTAATACTGTTTTTAAGGTTTATGGTCAAATAATTGGTGTGCACGCACTTAAAAAAGTGAAGCTAAATTTGACTGTTTTGCCTACTAGAGGCTCTTATGAGGTGGCTATTAAGCAGCGCGGTGGCGACCCTAGAAATTCAGTGGGGATGTATTTTCATGCTAGTAACTCTGCGTTTATAGAGTATAGAAATACTCAAAGTGCAATGAGCACAGCGGTGCATGAAGCGGTTCATGCGATTAATAAAGCTGTACTAGGTTATACGCCTAGGTGGTTAAATGAAGGGTTTGCAGAGTACTTTGAAATTACTAAAAACCATATGCAAACCGGTATTGTAGAGCCTAATACCTCATGGACAATAAATAATAAACTCGCTAAGGGCGTTTTTAATATTAGCAGGTTAATAGGTTCAGAAGAGTCGTGGAAACAAAACAATACGAGTAAATTATACGCAAGTAGTTGGGCGACAATTTACTTTTTGATGGATTCATCGCAGGGGAGAATATTACTTAAAAATATAATGCTAGCCGAGCAGGAGTCCCCTTGTAATAAATTGCAGCCCAAGCAGTTAAAAAACATGCTGCACTCTCAGTTTCCTAATTTTAGTAAGGTTTATGCCCAGTGGTTAAAAACACCGTTTAAGGCGCATAACTTTTAATACGTAAAATGATATTTTAGTTATTTTTAGCGTTAGCCCTAGTGTGAGTTTTGTTTTTTAAGTATTGTTGTTTAACTATTATGCTGGGCTAATTTAATGAAAATAAAAACACGTCATGTATTGTTGTTGGTTGTGGTGTTGCTGGTTTTACACTTTTTTTATAAACCAAATAGCGCTGTGGTTGAAGTAAATAACTATACGCACAAAGCTGAAAATGCTGAGAGTTATACGCATGTGTATACTACTGAAACCGTTAACGATAAGCGTGTTGATAATGTAGCCAGTAAAGTAAAAGCTCAGCCAAAACCTGCCCCAGTGCAACAAAGTAGTTGTGAGTTGATTCATGATCCTGAAGAGCTTGAATACGCGCAAAGTGAGCTGTCGCAGTTAAACGATAATCTCGATTTTACAGCCGAAAAATTTGATATAGGCCCTTACACCTCTGTTAATTTAATTACCCCTAATGTAAATAGCGATTACCATAAAACGCTGCGTATTCGTTTATTTGAAGCATACGAAAAGTATCAAAACTTATTTGGTTTATACCCCGACAGACCCATTTTAATGAACTTGGTTGTATTACCTAATAATTATTACGACGATTATGTGTCGCGTTTTGGGGCTTTACCAAGCAACAATGCGGGGATTTATTTTGGTAAAAATAATACGGCGTTAGTGAGGTTTGATAAGGCCGATCCGCAAAGTAGTTTACGCGTAGCAATTCACGAGGCAATGCATGTCATTAATTTTAATTTAATTGGCAGTACCCCTAGGTGGTTAAACGAGGGAATAGCTGAGGTTTTTGAAAACACGCTGATTTATAAAACTAACCGAACTATTGCTATTCCTACCTACCGTGTACGCCGGACGTATATGGAGTTTAGGTCGTTAATTGATTCAGAGGCGTTGTGGGAGCAGCAGTCTTACCGAAGCGATTTATATGCAAATGCGAATAATTGGTTGGCGTTTTTTATTCAGCATAAGCAGGGCAGAAGGGTGTTAAAGGCGATTGTGCAGGCTGAGGCTAAAAACCCGTGCAATACGCTTGATAATGAGGTGATTTTAAATGCGCTTTCTACCTATTTTATAGATTACGAGCAGGCGTATTTAGTGTGGTTAAAGGCGTCGAAGCAGGTTAAGGGCGAGTTTATTCCTGTTTATTAAAGTGTGTTAGTTATTTAAAAGCGTAATGCACAAAGAGAACAAAATGAGGAGTAAATGAGAAGAGCCGAGCTACTTGATCACTTCTCTAAAAGCGAAGCGTCTCTAAACCTCTTTGTGAATAATTGGGTTTTTAAGGGCTTTAATGCGGCAAGAGAAGTGAATACAAAGAAAATGAGTAGCCAAAGTGATGGTATTAAGTGATCTTTTTATTACCACAGAGCACACCGAGGCGCTTCGCGCTACACAGAGTTAAAAAATATTGGGTTGGTCACTTTTTCTGATCTTCTCCTTCACTTCTCCGTGGTAACACAATCATTTTATTAACCCCCGTAAAAGCGTTGCTTTTAAACGCCAGCAAGCTGCGCGTCTTGTATCTCTCATTGATAAATGATTAGCTATCATTTATCACATCGAAGTCAGTGAGCTTGCCTGTGCGTCTAGTATTTAATACTGCTCCGTAGATAAGGCCCTGATTTTCTATTCTCAGAAACTGAATGGTATCCAAGCACACTTTTATTTAAGTAGATGCTGTATGTACAAGGGGAGTAAGTAGAGATGATGTTTATCGGCATTGATATTAGTAAAGAGAAGATTGATTTATCGTGGTTGAGAGACCAACTTACAAATAAAATTAAAACTAAAGTCTTTAAAAACAAGCGCCAAGACTTTGTAACAATAGAAAAATGGCTTTTAAATACAACTAAAAGCGCTGCTAGTGAGCTCGTTATCACCCTCGAACCAATGGGTGTTTATCATGAAGCGCTGATGTATTTTTTACACGAGCAAGGCTTTAATATTATTTTAGCGAATCCCAGTAAAGCTAAAAAGTATGCAGACGCTTTAAACATAATTCACAAAACAGACAAATCTGATGCAACGATGCTTGCTCATTATGGCTGTGCTAAGCACGCAGTCGTTAATTATTGGCAACCTGAAGCATTAGCAATTAGAGAGCTTAAAGCCCTTATTCGTCGTTTAGATGCGCTTGAGAGTAACCGACAACGAGAGGCTAACCGATTAGAAGCAAGTGAATTCAGCAACGTTTCCGCGCGTGTTTGCCAATCGATAAAAGTGACTATCGCGTTTTTAGACGATGAAATTAAACAGCTTAAATCTGACATTGATAACCACATAGATAATGAACCTGATTTAAAAAGAAACAGGAAACTACTTGAGTCTATCCCTGGTATTGGGCCCGTATTATCGAGAGAGCTAACGTATTTGTTTGCGGCTAAAAAATTTAATAAAGCCAAAGAAGCTGCCGCTTATTGTGGATTAATTCCACGGCATAATGAATCGGGTAAATTAAAAGGGCGAACATCAATCAGTAAACTTGGGCCAGCCAGAATTCGATGCAAACTTTATATGGCGGCCATTGTTGCAGGGCAATGGAATAAAACAATAAAGAGACACAAGTTAACGTTAATAAACAATGGTAAAACACCGATGCAAGCTGTGTGTGCAAATATGCGAAAGCTAATTCATATATGTTTTGGTGTAATAAAAAACCAGGAAGCGTTTAAGCTCCAAGAAAGTTAAATACGGCCTTGAAGCTTAAAATGAGAGATGGTATCTACCAGTAAATTTAGAAATAATGAGCTTATAAAACTGTAATGCACAAAGAGGAGTGAATGAGTAGTAAATGAGAAGAGCAAAGCTACTTGATTTAAGTTATTGGTTTTAATAACGAGTCACTTAATTACTACTCTAAAAGCGCAGAGTCTCTTAACC
>NZ_BADX01000081.1:0-15207 GCF_000241365.1 Pseudoalteromonas sp. BSi20480
TTCTCCATTAGCCAGCAAAGGCCGTAGGCTCACTTTCTATAAGCTCAGGCTCCCGCAACCACTGAAATAAAAAGCACTATTAAAGTAATGCGCTAAAAGCGTGTTTTATCATGCCTGAAATTCAGTAATTCTTAATAGCAAAGCTGTTATTACATTTGCCCATATACTATACCAATCATTTTAAATTCGTTATTACTTAACACCTCGTGCTGGGTATGTTAAAACGGCTGAAATATTTTTAAGTGCACTTTTACATGACAGAACTGTATCACTGGTTTGATTTAATCGGCATTGCTGTGTTTGCTATTTCAGGCACATTAGTGGCCTACGAAAAAAATGGATGGTTTTGGGGTTGTAGTATTAGCAACAGTGACCGCTATTGGTGGGGGAACTGTTCGCGATGTGATTCTAGACGTTCCTGTATTTTGGCTACATGATCAAAGCTATTTTTTTGCTATTTTAGCTGCTGTACTTATTACATCTCGGCTTATTAATAAGCAAAAGTCTATTCCGTATTACACACTTCAAATAGCAGACGCATTCGGTTTGGCTTTTTTTGCTGTAATGGGTACTCAAAAAGCACTACTTGCAGGTATGCCAGAAATGACAGCAATCATAATGGGAGTCATAACGGCTTGTTTTGGAGGCTTAATACGTGATGTGCTCGCCCGCGAAATCCCTATGCTGTTAAAAGGAGAGCTCTATGCCATTACCTGTATTGCGGGTGGTATTGTTTATACACTTAGTGTGTATTTTTCATTTGTGACTGAGCTGGCGATGGTATTGGCAATGTTGATGACATTATTCTTACGTTTTTCAGCAATAAAATGGAAAATCACATTACACGTTTTTAAATATCCTGACTAAACTTACTTAATCATAGGATTGATTAGGATAAGGAATGTCATTAGCTCGTATATATTCTCGTGCTCAGGTGGGTATTAATGCCCCTGAAGTTATTGTAGAGGTTCACTTAGGAACTGGTTTACCCGCATTCCACATTGTAGGCCTTCCCGAAGCCTCTGTTAAAGAGTCAAAAGACAGAGTGCGCAGCGCGCTTGAAAACTCTCAATTTGGTTTCCCTGATCAACGCATTACTGTTAATTTAGCCCCAGCTGATTTACCCAAAGACGGTGGCCGGTTTGATTTGGCCATTGCCGTAGGCATTTTGGTAGCATCAGGGCAAATAGTGTGCCCTGATATTCATAAATATGAGTTTTACGGTGAGCTTGCACTCAACGGTGAGGTACGTGGAGTAAATGCTATTTTGCCCTCTGTGCTTGCAGCTAAGGAACAAAACCGCTGCTGTTTTTTACCCATAGCTAATGATAGCCTGGCAAGCCTTGTAAATGGCGTAAAGCGCAAAGCGGTAAGTTCGATTCAAGAAGTATGGGGTGATTTACTAAACCAGCAGCCGTTGCCGTTAAATATAGAGTATCCAGACTGTACGCAAGCACCTGACTTTTTACTCGATTTGAGCGACGTAAAAGGTCAACCCGGCGCTAAACGTGTATTAGAAATAGCCGCTGCAGGCGGGCACAACTTGTTGTTTTTAGGTCCACCGGGAACCGGTAAATCAATGCTTGCTCAACGAATGGCCACAATAATGCCGGCTATGTCTGATGATGAGGCACTTTCAACTGCCGCACTTTATTCAATTATTGGTCATTCAATCGATTTAACAAACTGGCGGCAACGCCCTTTTCGTAATCCTCATCATACCTGTTCGGCGGTTGCATTAGTAGGGGGGTCATCAAACCCTAAGCCGGGTGAAATTTCGCTGGCACACAATGGGGTATTATTTTTAGATGAACTACCAGAGTTTGAGCGTAAAGTACTCGACTCCCTTCGTGAGCCAATGGAAACCGGTACGGTAACTATTTCGCGTGCGGCGCGGCAAATGGAGTTTCCTGCACAGTTTCAGCTCATTACAGCGTTAAACCCCAGTCCTACTGGAAGCCACACCGATAAAAGAGCAACACCCGATCAAGTTATACGTTATTTATCTCGTGTATCAGGCCCATTTGTTGACCGTATTGATTTGCAAATAGAGCTACCACGGTTAACCAGCGTGGAGCTGCAAAGCACTAAGCAAGAAGAAACCAGCGCACAAGTGCGTGCACGGGTAGAAGCAGCTTATTACATACAGTTAAAACGCCAAGGCAAAGTAAATGCGCGGCTAAATAATAAAGAAATGAGTATTCACTGTGAGCTTGCCCCAGCAGAGCTGCAGTTTTTAGCTAAGGCCAGTGAAAAGCTGTCTTTATCGCCGCGCTCTTATCATAGAGTTATTAAAGTAGCGCGAACGATTAGTGATTTAAAAAGAAATGAAAAAATTAGCTTAGACGATTTAAAAGAGGCATTAAATTACAGAGCCTTTGAGCGCTTAATTGCTCAACTTACTAAGTAGCTAAAATTGAGGCTAAACTTTTTTTACTTGCGGCTATAAAGAGAGCATGTAACCTTTACCGCGCACAGTGACAATACGCTTTTGATCTTTTTCATCGTTTAGTTTTTTACGTAATCGACCAATAAGAACATCGACTGTACGATCGTTAGGGCTCCAATCTGGTTGGCCTATTTCTTCAGATATTTTTTCACGTGAAGTGGCTTTACCTGCATTACTTATTAAGCAAATAAGTACTTTGTGCTCTGCTTCAGTTAAACGTGATTCAACACCCGAGGAGGTAATAAGGGTGCGATTATCGGGGTGTAATTTAAAGTCGGCGTATTCAATAAACTCTTCACTTTCGTCGCTATCCATATTAACGGCAACGCGTTTATATAAAGCGCGCATGCGCAGTTCAAGCTCAAGCAAGTCAACAGGCTTACAAATATAGTCGTCAGCACCTTGTGCAAGGCCTGCTATTCGATCTGCTTGTGAATCACGACTAGAAAGCACAATAACACCAATATCTGTTAGTGTGTTAAGTTCTTTGGCGAGCTGAAGGCCGTCTATTTTAGGCAGTACAATATCAATAATAGCGAGGGTAAATGCATCACGCAGGTTTACTCGCTGCCTAACGATGCTCAATGCATCAGCGCCAGTTGAGTCTACTTCTATTGTAAATTCGGTCTCTGCAAAGTGATTTTGAATGCGTTTAACGAGTATTTCATCGTCTTCAACCAATAAAACATTAATAGCCATAGTACTTTATTTTAAATGCTTGTAGCTTTGTATGGTAGCACCATTAGGTAAATACTGAGAAGGGGTTACATGCTAGTTTTAAGTAACTTAATATTTCAAAAATATTAAAATAACTATAAAAAATCAAAAAAGCGCCCCATATTCAAGGGCGCTTTTCATAAAGATATAAAATTCCGGTTTAAATTACTTATTTTCGTACATTGAATCCCACCATTGTGGTTCGTCTTTTAGTTTTTTATCAAAATATGCCAACATAGTATTCCACCAGTTAAAGCGTTTATCGCGCGCAAAAATTTGATGATCGGCGCCTTTATACTCAATAAGTTCCACGTCTTTATTTAGTAGTTTAAGTGCGGTGTACATTGTTAAGCTCTCGCCTACGGGTACGTTAGTATCACTGTCACCGTGAATAAGCAGTAATGGTGTAGTTACTTTGTCTGCATGAAACACTGGGCTATGTTGGCTATACAGATCGGCGTTATTCCATGGGAAGCTGTTTTTAGATGCTTCACCAGAGTATAAGTAGCCCCACCACCCTTCGCCCCAATAAGAGGTTAAGTTTGAAATACCGGCATGGGAAATAGAAGCGCTAAATAAATCGGTTTTTGTTGCCAATAGCATGGTCATAAAGCCACCATAAGAGGCACCTAAATTACCGACCTTAGTGTTATCTACGTAGTCGTATTGTTTCAAAAAAGCCTGTGTTCCTTCGATAATATCGTCGGCGGTGTAATCACCCCATGCATTGACGTGTTGTGCTGAGAACTTTTGTCCAAAACCTGTCGCGCCGGTAGGTTGCACTACATAAACCACATAGCCGTTTTCGGCCCATAAGTTAAATGGGTAACGGCCAGTAAAACCACGGGTAACAGGTGATGTACCACCGTAATAATAAACAAGTGCAGGGTACTTTTTAGTTTTATCTAGGTTACTTGGCACATAAACACGCCCGGTTATTTCAACGCCACTTTTATTAGTAAAGTTAAACTCTTCAAGGGTGGGTATTGTTGTATTGGCATAAGCAATTGGTTTTGAATCCCAAATAAGATCGGTTTTGTTTTTACTAATATTAAGGCGTTTTAGTTGTTGCGGTGCTAAAGCACTTGTGCCAGTGATTAAAACTTGTGAATTGCGCCCATGTGAAACGCTAAATTTTTCTACAATATCTACACTGGTATTTAACTTTTTAAAGCGCTGCTTACTGAGGTCAAATAAATACAGTGGTTGGGTATCTTTTTCGGTCACTTTAAGTACCGCATCGCCGTTTTCTAACACGCTTAGCTGACCAATCGATGGGTCGAATTGTTTACTGAGCGCAGTAACATTTTTACCGTTGTTAGTTAACAGGTAAAGCTGTCCGTCGTAGTTATTAGCAAGCATTGACTTTGGCAACGCTCTGCCAGCGCCATTTTTAAAGTCGGGACCTGCAACAACATACACGTCTTTGTTTGCGTATTTTGCTTGGTTAAATGTTTTAAATTTACCAAGTGACAAGAGCTTGTTTGATTTTATATCCAGCTCAACGAGCTCTGTCTCAGGGTGAGTAGACGCTTGCATAGCCATAACCGAACGGCTCATTAATACTTTTCCACGCGTACTATTTAAATCTTCAAAGCTATGAGAAAGCGGGCCTTGGCTAAGTGCTTTTGTTAAGCCACTTTTAGTATCAAGCATATAAAGTTGGCTGGTGGTGCGCGCGTATGACCATCGATCTTGAAGGCCTTTATAATGCTTAGTTAAGTTGTTGCTACTCTCTGGTGATTTAGACCAGCTAAATACTAGGCTGGTGTCGTTAAAAAAGGTGAAGCCACTGGCGCCGGCTAAGTCGTTTGCCAGTGTTTTAATGGCTAAACTTTTTCGATTAAGTTGTTTAAGCTCACCCTTTAATAAATACACTAAGTACTGATTATCTGGGCTCCAAATAATGTTGCTTGGTTGCCCATCTTCAAATCGATATACAGTTGAGTTGTCGGTATTTTTTAACTCGGTAACCAAGTTGGCTTGATTTTGAGTTTTATCGTCGTAAGTGCGCTTAGTGGTTATGTATTGCTCTGCGTTAGGCGCTAAAGATATATTACTCATGGTTGGCGCATCAAACAGTTGCTTTGCTGATAAGCGCTTTGTGTATGATGTATTTAGCGTAATTTTATCAGTGTCACTCTTAGGGGTGAAATCAATAACCACATCACTCCAGTTTGCGACTTGCTGCGCCAAAATAATAACGCTGTGAGTGGAGTTAGTTAATGCAAGCTTATAACTATTTTTATCCCCTTTTTGGGGTTCGCCATTAATAAATAATTGCCCATTTTCAACCCCTTTTAATGTTAAGGTGCCTTGTGTAAAACGCACTGTTTCAATATTAAATTTTAGTGCTTGTAGTCCGCCAAGGGTGAGTGCGCTTACTTTATTGAATGGCTGCCAGCTTTGTTTTTTACCGAAAATAGAAAAACTGTCTGAGTTTGCTTGTAATTGTGGCAAAAGGTTGTTGATAATGGCTGAGCCATGCGGCGTTTGAAAAGGTTTTAATTGCATATCTTCGGCCAAGGGGCCGATAAATTGCATTTTTGATTTGTCCAATGGTTCAGCAATTGCTGCAAAGCTTAAACTGCTAAAGGCTAATAAACCTAAGGCTCGTTTAAATTGCTTTTTGCGGTAAAACCAAGGTGCATTAAATTTCATTATTGTGCCTGTTATTATTGGGTGTTTGGTCAAATATAGCATGTATTGTTACCATGCTCACATACCCAATATAAAGGAGAAAAAGTGACTTTACTGATTGTTTATATGGTTGTGGCCATTGTTATTTCGTTTTTGTGCTCTGTGATGGAAGCGGTGCTGCTAAGCATTTCGCCAAGCTATGTTGCATCACTCAGAAAAGAGCAACCTGTGCTTGCTAAGCAGCTTGAAAAACTAAAAAATAATATAGATCAGCCACTGGCAGCCATTTTGACTTTAAACACCATCGCGCATACAGCGGGTGCGGCGGGTGTGGGGGCGCAAGCGGCCGTGGTTTTTTCTGATGCTGCAGTGGGGATTGCCTCAGCAATTATGACCTTACTGGTTTTGGTTCTTTCTGAAATTATCCCAAAAACTCTGGGTGCTAATTACTGGCGTGCCTTAACGCCAAGTGTTACCTACTCTTTACGGTTTTTGGTGATTTCGCTAAAGCCCTTTGTATGGTGTGCGCAAAAGTTAACAAACCTAATGGGCCCAAAGCACGACGAGGCTTACTATATTCGCCAAGAAATAGAAGCCATGGCCGATATTGGCACTGAATCGGGCGCTTTGCACGAAGATGAGTCTGAAATTATTCGTAATCTTTTACATTTTAGGCATGCAAAATTGTCTGATTTAATGACGCCACGCACAGTTATTTTTAAAGTACATAAAGACTTAACAGTAAACCAATATTTAAATGAGCACGGCTCGTCATCGTTTTCCCGCGTATTAATATTCGATAAAGATGCCGACGACATTGTCGGTTTTGTGCATAAAAACGATATTATGTTAGCGTATCATCGTTTAGGCACCGATTATAAAATCAGTAAGCTGATCAAACCAATCTACACAGTACCCACATCTCAAAATGTATCGTCATTATTGCAAACGCTACTAACTCAGCGTACGCACATATGTTTAGTCGTGGATGAATACGGAGAAGTGCGCGGCATAGTAACGCTTGAGGATATGATTGAATCACTAATGGGCTTAGAAATAGTCGACGAACGCGATCAGTCAACCAATATGCGTGCAGTGGCAAAGCAACGCTGGCGTAAGCGCTTGGCCAGCAGTGCGCATATTGTAAGTGAAGAAGACGAACATCCTGAAGAAGAAAAGTAGCCTTTCGCTCGCAACGTTAGCTATTGTTAGGTACTTAAATTTAATACAATAGTTAACGCCTGCCCTCGTGTTTTTTTAGCCAAACGGTATACTAGCGCGATTATTTTAAATGGCTTTAATTATGATAAGAATAGACCTCACCTTGGCTGACCAGCCATTTTCATTAATGGTTTCTGGGCAGCAAATAGTACAAGTATTTCATAACCAGCAAGCTATTGCGTTTGATACTCCTCGAGAACATTACTATCAATTTAACTTTCAAGATAAATTAATAGGCATAGATACCAGCACAACTGCCGAGCAAAGTATTTCGTTATTTGTAGATGAGCAATTTGCTACCCAGCTCGCTTTACCAGCCCCAGTTAATGGTGAATCTAAAAGGGGTTTTTTAGGTTTTGCTGCGTTAGGTTTTAAACTATTTAAAAGCGCAAAAGTAGTAAAGGCTGCGTTGGCAGGTGCATCTGTTGCTGGGTATGCCTGGTTATTTAGCATTGAATTTGCGCTTATGCTTATTGCGTGTTTAGTGGTGCATGAGTATGGGCATGTAAGAGCTATGAAGTACTTTGGCATAAAAACCAAAGGTATTTACTTAATCCCATTTGTGGGTGGCTTAGCTGTCAGTGACGATAAAATAACAACCCGCTGGCAAGATGTGGTCATATCGCTCATGGGGCCTGCTTTTGGCTTAATAACCTCTGTGTTGGGTGTTGTTTTATATTACGCCACGGAGATGGAAATATTTGCTGGTGTTGCGGTACTCAGTGCATTGCTTAATTTATTTAACTTACTGCCAATTTTACCGCTAGATGGTGGGCATGTATTAAAGAGTATCAGCTTTTCTATGCGCTCATGGATTGGACTAAGTGTATGCTTGCTGGGTGTGTTTTTTGGCTTATGGCTTAGTTATACATTTGGCTTAATGTTACTGGTGTTCTTTTTATTTGTTGGGGCGCTAGAAATTGTGTTTGAATGGCGCGGACGACATTACTCGCATTTAATACCACTAGATAAATACGGACAAGGTTTTTCAGCCGTTATGTACGCACTTGTAGTTGCAGGGCATGTAGCAGTGATGATGCATTTTGCAGATTCTGACAATCCAATACTCAGTTTGCCGATGACAATTTTGTCTAGCTGATAATTGTGCGCGCAGTTAATTTTTAACTACGCGCAAAGCTTTATTAATAAAAGCTCAATACCAGCGATATAAATACCCCAGTAATAATCAGTTGTACCACGCAAAAGCCCATAATATCTCTTGCCTTTAGGCCCGCTATAGCCAATACGGGCAGTGCCCAAAAAGGTTGAATTAAATTGGTCCACGCATCGCCCCATGCCACAGCCATAGCAACACGGGATATATCGGCGCCCAGCTCTTGCGCTGCGGGTATTACAATAGGTGCCTGTACAGCCCATTGTCCGCCACCGGAGGGCACAAACATATTAACGAGTCCTGCACTAATAAAACTATAAAATGGCAAGCTATCGGCATCCGCAATGGCAATAAAGCCTTGTGATATTTGTTGTGCTAATCCTGTATCGACCATGACCGCCATAATACCGGCATAAAAAGGGAACTGAATTACAATTCCCGCACCACTCGGAATTGCTTGTTGTAAGCTATTAAGCACATTGTGAGGAGTTTGATGTAGCGTAATAGCTAAAAATAAAAACAGGGCAATTACACTATTGAGGTTTAAGCCGCCACCAGAGATAAAAAAGTAATAGCTTAAGTAGGCAAGCCCCATTAAGCCAATGCCCATACCTAGCAGTTTGCTTTGTTCTAAATGTTGCGAAGGACGCGTTATTTTACTTGCTGCAGGTGTGCGGGTGTTTAATAGGGTTGGATCGATATAAACGCTGTCGTTGTCATTGGGTAACATGTAGCGATTTACTAATGGGACGATAATAAATAAACCAATCAAAATGGCAATATTAAAACCTGCAAATAAGGTTTGATCTGTACTCACAATACCCATACTTGCCTGTGAAAAGTGTCCTGGTGTTGCAATAGTTAGCGGAATTGAACCTGCAAGGCCGCCATGCCATACAACAAAGCCAGTATAGGCACTAGCTACTAATAATCGATAATCTACACGGGTATGTTTTGCAATAGCTTTGGCAAACAATGCACCAATAACAAGGCCAAATCCCCAGTTTAGCCAGCTCGCTAAAAGTGAGATAAAAGTAACTAATATAATTGCTTTAGGCGCGGTGTTGGCTAAGGTTGCTAGTTTTTCTAATACTTTGCTAATGGGAGGTGTACTTGCCAGCATGTAGCCTGTAATAAGTACAAGCAGCATTTGCATAGCAAAGCTCAATAGGTTCCAAAACCCATTGCCCCACGCGTGCAGTACATTAATACTGCTGGAAGGGGTAAATATACTGGCAGCGGCAAATGTAATAAGTGTAAGCAAAATTACAAATATAAATGGGTCGGGTAGGTAACGCTCAACCAGTTTTGTAAATGGGGTGGCTATTCTATTAAGCATAAAAATACAGTTTAGTGTTTGTTTGTAGATTAATTAATCACGAAATGTGGTTATGTGCAAATCACAATTAGTATTACAGGGGACAGTTTTATACTGTCTATACCTTAAACGTTGATTAAAACTAAGGCATACAGTAACGTACTGTTTATAGATAAATTAATAACAAAGATTTTGTATTATGCCAGTGATATTTAAAAGGTTAGCGTTACTTGTGCGCGCTCATATTGATCAATTGAGCTGGCAAGCAGTGACCTTTGCAATTTTAACTCATATGCTCGTAACCTGGTTGCTACTGTATGCTGCCAACGAACAGGCGTTAACCTCTATAACCACTTTTTTTTACTATTACACAGTGACAACGTCAACAGTAGGATATGGTGATTTTAGCCCGACAACAGAGCTTGGTCGATGGGTGGTTGCTTTAATACAAATTCCGTTTGGTTTAGCTTTATTTGGTGTTTTGCTTGGAAAAGCAGGGCAAACTGTTACTTATTTAATTAGGCACGCTATGACTGGTGATAAAGATTTTGCTCACAGTAATAACCACATCATTATTTTTGGTTGGCACGATACCAGAACTAAAAAAATGATTGATTACATTTTGGCGGATACAAAGCGCACTGAACGTCGTATTTTACTCGCGGTAACAGAGCAGATGGATCATCCGTTTTTAGCAAATGAGCAGGTTGATTTTGCGCGTCTTTCTAGCTTTACTGATTTAGCAGAGTTAGAGCGTGTAGCAATAAGTCACGCCGATAAAGTAATTATTGATGGGCAAGACGACGACCAAACATTTACTACTGCGCTGCGTATTAGCCGCTTAGTAAAAGATGAGTGTCATATTAGTGCTCACTTTTTAGATGAAACCAAGGTCGATATGCTACTGGAGCATTGTCAAAATATAGAATGTAGCAGTGCTAAGTCGGCTGAAATATTAGTTCGTTCAATGCAAGACCCCGGCTCTAGTCGAGTGCAAGAAGAGCTACTTTCTACATTACATGGTGATACACAATTTAGCTTAAAAGTACCCAGTGGCTGTAAGGAAATGGAATTTGGCACCTTGTTTAATCATTTTAAAAGGCAGCACGACGCTATTTTGTTGGGTGTTGCACATAACTTGAGTGCTCAAAATATGGACTTAAATCCACCTTTGGATTATAAAGTGAGTGAAGGAGATATTCTCCACTATATTTCTGTTGAGCGTGTATTGAGCGCCGAAGTTGATTGGTCAAGCTTGGAAAAATAATGAATGAAGTTATATTTTTAATTGTTATTTTAAGTGCGTACATTTTACCTGTAGTCATTGTACTAAACAGTAAGCGTACGCAAGGCCACGAAAAAAACGGTTGGCTCATCGGTATCATCTTTTTTTCGTGGTTAGGGCTCATTATGTATTTTGCCATTGTGCCCAAGCACGGGCACAAAAAGAAAAAAGCAGTAAAAAAATAAGTACGGCGTTACAACTTTACTCTTTAGCCATATTCATAATTTCATTCCAATCGTGCTCTGTTACGGGCATAACCGATAATCTTCCTGCTTTTTTTAGTGCCAACTCTGTAATACTGTCGTTTGCTTTTATAGATTTTAAGCTAACCATTTTATTCAAATGTTGGTGGTAGGTTACATCAACGACTACCCAACGTGGTGAATCGCTGGTGGCTTTAGGGTCATAATAATCGCTATTTAGGTCAAATTGAGTAGGGTCTGGATAGGCTGCGCTTGTTATCTTTGCTATACCCGCTACACCTACGTTTTTGCAGCTTGAGTGATAAATCATCACTAAATCGCCTTCTTTAACATCATCACGCAAAAAATTTCGGGCTTGGTAATTTCGTACACCTTCCCACAATGTTGTTTGATTAGGTGCGTGTTTTAGGTCGTCAATTGAAAAAGCATCGGGTTCGGTTTTAAACAGCCAGTAAGCCATAGTTGTATTCCTAACAAAGATTTACATAGTTGTAGTCTATAGTATCATTAAGTTATTAGGGAATTGAGGAACATATAATGAGCCAAGTTTTAGATGATTTATTATCGTTATTAACACTTGAAGAAATAGAGCAAGGGTTATATCGAGGGCAAAGCCAAGATTTGGGTTTTAGAGCTGTTTTTGGTGGTCAGGTAATGGGGCAAGCGCTATCAGCAGCGAAGGAAACCCTACCGGCTGGACGTATTGTTCACTCTTTACATTCTTACTTTTTACGCCCAGGGGATGCTGCTAAACCTATCGTTTACGATGTTGAAACTATTCGCGATGGCAAAAGCTTTAGTACCCGTCGTGTAAGTGCAATTCAATACGGCAAGCCTATTTTTTATATGACTGCATCTTTTCAGGCGGTTGAAGACGGGCTTTCGCATCAGGCAACGATGCCAGATGTACCGCAACCGGAAGAGCTACGTTCGTCGCTTGAGTTTTATCAAGAAAATGCTGAGCATATACCCGAGGTGATTCGTAATAAATTTATTCGCGAAATGCCTATTGAAATGCGCCCTGTGACATTTCATAACCCCTTTAAACCAGAAGCGATTGAGCCAGTTAAACATATTTGGTTTAGAGCAAATGGTGATATGCCCGATGATCAGCGTATTCATAATTACTTATTGGCTTATGCGTCTGACTTTGAGTTTTTACCAACGGCATTACAGCCGCATGGCGTGTCGTTTATGCAGCCAAATATGCAGGTTGCAACAATTGACCATGCAATGTGGTTTCATCGCTCGTTTAGATTAGACGACTGGATTTTATACACCATAGACAGTCCGAGTGCGAGCTCAGGCAGAGGGCTGGTAAGAGGGCAGTTTTTTGATCGCCAAGGCAACTTGGTTGCCTCAACAATTCAAGAAGGGGTTATGCGTCAGCGCTAACCCTATCTATGTATAGCGGCTAGTTACACTGATCTTGAACAATGTCGCTAATCGATTGCCATATACGGGCAGGTAGCAATGTTTTAAGTTGTGAATAGGTTTCGCACAATTGCGTACTGCCCACCAAGCCATTGTCGCCTTCTGTAACAAGCCCTTCACCACGTAAGTTATCGATAAAACCAACCAGTACTTTTTTATCAAAAAACTCCGGTGTTTTAATGCCGTGTAATGTGCCTAAGCGATCTGCTAATACTTGGCTTTCTCGCTCAAGCTCAGCCTTTTCAATGCCATTACTCGTTTGTATAAAACCAATCACAATGGCGTAGCGTTGCAGAGTGAAGCTCAATGCTCGCCCTAGCATTTCTAATTTTGCTAAGCAGTCGTTGGTATTAGTAATGTGTATATTGTCGCCATCAAATTCAATTAAGTTTTGATCAGCAAAATTGGCCAAGATACGCGTAATGTAGTTTTCATCAAGGGGCTGTAAATACCATTCTTTGGCAAATAGTGGATAAAACGAATGTACTAATTGTTCACACTGCTTAATTGTTGTCGTGTGCTGCTTAAATAAGTGCAATGCCAACAAGCTAGGTACTGCAAATAGATGCAAAATATTGTTACGGTAATAATTAAAGAGTGTTTTTTCTTTATCGCTAATGGCAATAATTTCGCCAAACTCATCACTTATCACATCAAATTTGTTAAGTTTTAAGGCATGTGTAAGAAGTTGCTCAGGCGTTTCGTCAGGCGCGGTTACTTTATCGCTATAACTTGCATCACGCTGCAGGCGTAAGTAAAAATCGAGCTGAGCTAATAGCTTTGGTTTACTTAAAGCGTGCTTGTCGTTTACTAGCAATACCATTGCTAATAAGTTAACAGCATTTAATGCAGCTGCATTATTAATTTTAACCATAACTTGGTCTGCTAAGGCTGCAACTTGTGGGCCTAACCACTGAGGTTTTTGTACGTCAGTTGGGTGAACCGCGTCGCGCCAGTCGGGTTGGTTATCATTTAAATATTGGTTAACCGAAATAGGATCGCCAAAATTTAGGTAACCACGTCCGTAGTTTTTAAGGTTTTTTATCGCTTTAAAAATACCAAATACCGACTCGCCTTTCTTATCTTTTCCAGCAAGCTCTTTAAGGTACGTATTTATTTCCATGACATGTTCGTAGCCAATATACACAGGGACTATTGATACTGGTCGATCGATACCGCGTAGCATGGCTTGAAAGGTCATTGCAAGCATACCAGTTTTAGGCGGTAACAAACGCCCCGTGCGGCTACGCCCGCCCTCGGTGTAAAACTTAACTGAGTAACCTTTAATAAACAACTGACTCAAATACTCTTTAAAAATAGCCGAGTAAAGTTTATTGCCTGCAAACGAGCGGCGAATAAAAAACGCACCCGAGCGGCGAAATATACCACCGGCAGGGAAAAAGTTAAGGTTAACACCTGCGGCTATATGCGGTGGTACCAAACCTAAATGGTAAATAGAGTAAGTAAGAAGCAAGTAGTCCATATGGCTACGATGACAAGGCATGTAAATAATTTCATGGCCTTTATTAGTTAGTTCATGCAATTGCTCTGTGTGTTTTATGTGTATACCGTTGTATAGCTTATTCCAAAGCCATGTTAAAAAGCGATCAGCAACGCGTATCATTGCTTCAGAATAGTTTGCGGCTATTTCATCAAGTAGCTTAAGCGCATTTTGACGAGCTTCGGTTTGGCTAATATTTTTAGCTTTTGCTTCATCTTGAATGGCTTTTTTAATGGTAGGAGAGGCCAATAGTGAATTAAAGAGCTGCTCGCGCGATGGCATTTTAGGACCTGTTGCCGCAAGTTTTTGACGCTTAAAGTGAACCCGGGCAACACGTAGTAATTTTTGTGGTAGCTCATTTACATCAGCTTTTTCATTTACAATAAGTGATAAGTCGAGTGGTTGGCTAAAGCGAATAAAGTTGTCGCGACCAGAAAACAACACAACAAAAAACTTTCTAAACCAGCTTGGTGTAACCGAATGCGTTATTAAAGTACGTAATCCTGGTTTTTCTTTACCTGGATCGCGTCCCCATAAAATAGTTGCAGGTATCACTTGTACATTTTTTTGGCCACTATTTATAAGGTGATCAATTATTTGTTTGCCTTGTGCCAGTGCATTGGTTGGTTTTGCTGTATCGCCAAATAAAGGTGGTGGATTTTTAATACCAATAAATCGCTCTAAATGTTCATCACCTAATATTTGCTCTTCAGTAGGACTAGGTAAGCCGTGTTTTTTACAAGCATGAGCCAGCGCCGCAAGATCAAAACGAGAATTTAAACGCACTATATAAAATGTAGGGTAATCAAGATTTAAATCGTACTGTTTAATAGGGTTTTCTGGAAGGACTTTGCTTTTAACAAATAAGCGACTAAATCCAGCAGATAAAACGTTTAAACAATAATTAAAAATACGCATCGACTCACCATATTGAGGGTGTTAAAAAGCAAAATTAGCGTGATAGGATACCATATTATCTAAAAAATCGCTTCTTTACGAAATGAGATTAGTTAATGCAGCTATTGACCCGCATTGAAAAATTTAGTTCCAGTATAGTCACATAATATAAGCTGGCACTTATTTAGACGAATTAATCATTGATACTTTGTTTTGAATTAGTTGTTGCATTTATCACCAATACCTCTATAATACGCAGGCTTTCAAAATTCCCCCGGGAACTTGAAAGGATAAATTAAGCTTGGATTTCAAGCTAATAAACAGGAGTTCCGATTTGGAACTCAACGTAGATATAATCAAACAGCCGACATCTTAATAATTAAGATTGTTTCGGTCGTTTTTTATTGCTCTTTTAAATTAGCTCTTTA
>NZ_BADX01000080.1:0-14952 GCF_000241365.1 Pseudoalteromonas sp. BSi20480
GTGTTAGTTAAACACTAACGAATTCTGGCCATTGCCTATAAACACATTTTACTTTGCTAAAGCTACTGATTAAGCTCTTAGCTGTGTCTATGGGTTAACTTTAGAGTTATTACTCAAATTTCACAAGCGATAAAAATAAACCTGATAGATGAAAAAAACTAAACTATAGACCTTAGTCTAATAGCCATGCTTTAAGTAACGAAATATTTGCCTGTAAGGCACTCGGTAAATCTTTACTCTATTAGGCATAGAACAACTCAATGCCCCTGTATGAAACTAAGTAAACCATTATTCTTTAATGTTATTTATGGCAAAACCAGTCTGTTTCTTATTAAGTAAAATGAATTTTTTAAGTTGAATGTGTATTCGTTCCCTGAATAGCAGGCACAAAAAAAGCGCTATAAAAGCGCTTTTTGTTACTAAAAAAATATTTAAATTATTTGGTTTTCTTTCCAAGATTGCTCTTTAGCTAAGCGCTTTTTGCGCTTGTCACAAGGATCATCGCAATCACAGGCTTTATCGATGCCTACCGAGCCTAATCCACCGCAGCTGCTGGCCATCGATTTTCTTTGCACTATCATACCTACAGCCATTGCTGTAACAATTAAAATTAGTAAGCCAAAAGTAAGAAAAAAAGTGACATTGCTTAGCCCCTATTGATCAGCAATAAATTAAGCCCAAACTATTTTTGAGCAATTGTTATTATATACCCAACCTCTATGGAAATAAACCAGCTTTGAATTCTTACAAGTAGGGTTCAAATGCAGGGCTTGAATACGTGACTAAGCCATCAGGCGATTTAGCAATTAAATACACTGCTAAGTTATTAGCTTGTGCATAAGCTTGTGCTTTTTCCATACCCATAACTGTTAAAGCAGTTGCTAAGCCATCTGCGGTCATTGCACTTGGGTGTAATACTGTTACAGAAACTAAGTCGTGCTTAATTGGCATTCCTGTTACAGGGTCAATCAAATGGGTGTATGTTTCGCCATCCATTATATAAAAGATACGGTAATCCCCAGATGTAGCAATTCCCATAGTGCCTGGTAGTAAAATTCGGTGCACTTCACGCTTACCTGGCTCTGCATCTGGTTGTTCTATTGCAATTACCCAGCCTTGTCCATTTGGCTTTTCGCCAGACATACGCAGCTCACCGCCAATCTCAACCATGTAATTAGTAATGCTATGGCTTTCTAATAATTGCGCCACTTTGTCTATGCCGTACCCTTTAGCAGTTGCAGAAAATGATAGTTCTAGTCCATCAACTGTTTTTGCTAAACCTTGTTCATTTAATACAAGCTTATCTACACCAATATTTGCAACCATTGCCTGAAGCTCATCATCAGTGGGTCGTTTGGTCGGCTTTTTATCAGGGCCAAATCCCCATAAATCAATCAATGGTCCCATTGTTACATCAAGTGTATTGGTAGACTCTCCTATACGAATGGATTCACTTATAACAGCTCTGAAGCCTTCACTTATTGGCATAAATTGATTTGCTGGCAAGCGATTAAATGTATTTATCTCTGAGTCTTTAATGTATGTTGACATAGACTGGTTTACATCGACTAATACAGCATCTATTTGTTCTTGTATTTGAAGAGCAGATATTGCCTCTTGCTCGTCATAATATTTAATATGATAGGTAGTCCCCATGGTTTTACCTTCTAAATAGGTTTCCTTTGGGACCGATTCTGCGCATCCAGATAACAGTAAAGTCAGCGTAATAATAAATAAGGCGATTATGCCCTGGGGAGTATTTACTTTGTTCATAACAACCCTACTTAATAGGTTAAAAATTAATATATAAGAATAAAAAAGCCTCGTAACACATAGTGCTACGAGGCTGATATTTTAACCAAAACTAATCTGTTTTGATATGCGTGTTAGCCACCGAAATCATCTAATAAGATATTTTCGTCTTCAACACCTAAGTCTTTAAGCATATTGATAACTGCAGCGTTCATCATTGGAGGACCACACATGTAGAACTCACAATCTTCCGGTGCTTCGTGGTCTTTAAGATAGTTCTCAAATAACACGTTATGGATAAAGCCAGTATAGCCTTCCCAGTTATCTTCAGGTTGTGGATCTGAAAGCGCTGTGTGCCAAACGAAGTTATCGTTTTCAGCAGCCAGGCCGTCAAAGTCTTCAACGTAGAACATTTCACGCTTAGAACGCGCACCATACCAAAAACTCATTTTACGCTTAGAATTTAAACGTTTAAGTTGGTCAAAGATATGTGAACGCATTGGTGCCATACCTGCACCACCACCTACAAATACCATTTCAGCGTCAGTTTCTTTAGCGAAGAACTCACCAAATGGACCTGAAATAGTCACCTTATCACCTTCTTTAAGTGACCAAATGTACGAAGACATTTTACCACAAGGTAGGCTTAGGTTTCTTGGCGGCGGCGTAGCGATACGCACGTTAAGCATGATGATGCCTTCTTCTTCTGGGTAGTTAGCCATTGAGTAAGCACGAATTGTTTCTTCGTCTACTTTTGACTCCAGGTCAAAGAAACCAAAATGATTCCAGTCGCCACGATACTCTTCAGGAACATCGAAATCGGCGTATTTAACATGGTGAGCTGGTGCTTCTATTTGGATGTAACCACCCGCACGGAAAGGCACTGATTCGCCATCTGGAATTTGTAGCTTAAGTTCTTTAATGAAAGTTGCTTTGTTATCGTTAGAGATAACTTCACAGTCCCATTTTTTTAACACCGAAAATTGACTCTTCAAGTTCAATTTCCATGTCATTTTTAACATTTACCTGACACGCTAAACGACAACCTTCGCGGGCTTCACCTTTAGAGATGTGATCAAGTTCAGTTGGTAGAATATCGCCGCCACCTTCTTTAATGTGAACGCGACACTGACCACAAGAGCCACCGCCACCACATGCAGAAGATACGAAAATACCCGACTCAGATAGTGCACCTAATAGCTTACTACCTGCTGATGTTTTAATGGCTTTGTCTGCATCGCCATTAATACCGATGATGATATCACCGCTTGCAACTAGTTTAGACTTAGCACCAATGATGATTAAAACTAGTATTACAACGATAGCGATAAAAACACCAACGCCTAAGAAAATATCCATGATTGACCTCGCTATTATTACAGTGAAATACCAGAAAATGACATAAAGCCAAGACCCATCAAGCCAACAGTGATAAAGGTAATACCTAAACCACGTAAACCATCTGGTACGTCTGAATACTTCATTTTCTCACGGATACCTGCAAGTAATGTAATTGCAAGCGCCCAGCCCACACCAGCGCCAATACCATATACAACAGACTCGCCGAAGTTATAGTTACGCTCAACCATGAAGGCTACCGCACCAAAGATTGCACAGTTAACTGTGATCAATGGTAAGAAAATACCTAATGCGTTGTACAGTGGTGGAAAGAACTTATCTAATGCCATTTCAAGAATTTGCACTAGTGCTGCAATAACACCAATGAAAGTTAAGAAACGTAAAAAGCTAAGATCAGCTTCTGGGTAACCAAGCCACTCAAGTGAACCTGGTGCTAATACCGCGTGGTAAACCAAGTTGTTAACTGGTACAGAAATACCAAGTACAACAATAACCGCTACGCCTAGGCCAATTGATGTAGTTACTTTTTTAGACACGGCTAAAAATGTACACATACCTAGGAAGAACGCTAAAGCTAAGTTTTCAATAAAAACGGCTTTTACAAATAAACTAATATAATGTTCCACTTATCGCCCCTTACGCTTTAGCTTCTACTTGGTCTTTCTTATAAGTACGAAGTACCCAAATGAATAAACCAATGATGAAGAATGCACTCGGTGGTAAGATCAATAGGCCCATAGGTTGGTACCAACCACCATTTTGTACTAATGGAATAATATCAACACCGAATAGTGAACCCTTACCGAATAGCTCACGAATGAAACCAACAGTAAGAAGAACTACAGAGTAACCTAAGCCATTACCAATACCATCAAGGAAAGACATTAATGGCGGTGACTTCATCGCGTATGCTTCAGCACGACCCATTACGATACAGTTAGTAATAATCAGACCAACGAATACAGAAAGCTCTTTTGCCGTAGCATAAGAGAAAGCCTGCAGTACTTGGTCAACAACGATTACTAATGACGCAATAATCGTCATTTGTACGATAATACGCACTGACGATGGGATGTGATTACGAATAGTCGAGATAAAAAGGCTTGAAAATGCGGTTACCAAGGTCAATGCGATTGACATGATTAATGCGTTTTTTAAGCTAGACGTTACAGCCAACGCAGAACAAATACCGAGTACTTGAAGTGCAATTGGGTTGTTAGCGAAAACTGGCCCAAACAGGACCGCCTTCATTTCTTTAGTATCAGCCATTATTTCAATGCTCCATTACGTACTTTAGCAAGGAAAGGGCCAAAGCCGTTTTCGCCAGTCCAAAAATCAACCGCGTGATCAACACCGTTAGATGTTAATGTAGCACCTGAAAGACCATCGATTTTATGCTCATCACCGCCCGCAGTTCCTTTAACGATCTGGATTGGTAATTCTTTACCTTCCCACGTTGCAGTCCACTGTGGGTTTTGAATTTCACCACCTAGACCAGGTGTTTCGTTGTGCTTATAAAAGATGATGTCTTTAATTGTTTCACCATCGCTTTCAAGCGAAATAAAACCGTACATCAAACCCCATAAACCATAACCCTGGATAGGAAGAATAATTGCATCTGTAGAGCCATCGTCTTTTTTAGAGATGTAAACAGGTGCACGCTTAGTGATACGTTGTATACCAGCGATGTCCTTAATTCCATTCTCTTTCAGAGGATAACCTTCATTAGCATCATACTTTGTTTTTTCAAAGTCAAAGTCTTCTACAGGGTCTGCAAAATCACCGCTTTGCATATCAATAAAGCGAGTTTCGATTTTAGCTTCAAACGTTTCAGCAACGTTATCAACTTTGCTAATACCTGCGGCGGCTAAAATATTGCTTTGAATATCTTTTGCTTTGTTTGCTTTTTGCAAAGGGCGAAGTTGCACTGACGTTAGCGATACAATTACTGCACACACCAAACATAATGAGACAACAACAGCTAGCGTTTTGCCAATTGATTCGTTATTACTAGACATTACGTGCCAACCTCCGCTTGATATTAGCTTGCACTACAAAGTGATCGAATAATGGTGCAAACAAGTTAGCAAACAAGATTGCCAGCATGATGCCTTCAGGGTATGCAGGGTTAACAACACGGATCATGATAACCATAAAGCCAATAAGCGCACCGTATGCTAATTTACCTTTATCAGTAAATGCAGCAGATACAGGGTCAGTAGCCATAAAGAACATACCAAATGCAAAGCCACCTAGCACCATGTGCCAGTACCAAGGCATAGCAAACATTGCATTAGTTTCTGAGCCAATTGTGTTTAGTATTGATGAAGTAATCACCATACCTAGGAATACACCTAGCACAATACGCCAAGAAGCAATGCGCACGTAAATTAAGAACAAACCACCAATAAGTACAGCAAGCGTTGACGTTTCACCCATAGAACCTTGGATAAAGCCGTAGAACGCATTCCACCACATTTGCATGTTAGCGTAACCTAAGTCACCACCTAACGTACCTGCAAATGCTTGACCTAGCATAGTTGCACCAGAGAACGAGTCTACGGCAGTCCATACTGTGTCACCTGAAATTTGCGCTGGGTATGCGAAGAATAAGAACGCACGACCTGCAAGAGCAGGGTTTAAGAAGTTACGACCAGTACCACCAAATATTTCTTTTGCGATTACAACACCGAAAGTAATACCTAGTGCAACTTGCCATAAAGGAATTGTGGCAGGCAAAATTAGTGCAAATAGCACTGATGTTACGAAGAAACCTTCATTTACTTCATGCTTACGCACAGAAGCAAACAACACTTCCCAAAAACCACCAACAACAAACGTTGTTGCATAAATAGGTAGGAAGAAACACGCTCCGTAGAACATTTTTGCGCCCCAACCTGCATCGGCAGTCAAATCACCACCTAGTAGCTGGAACAAACCTACTTGCCAAATGTTAGCTAGCTCAAAACCATTACCAAGTGCCATAGCTGCTTGATGACCGATGTTGAACATACCAAAAAACATGGCAGGGAACGTCGCCATCCACACTAAAATCATCATACGTTTTAGGTCGATGTTATCGCGAACGTGAGTTGAACCTTTGTTTACATAACCTGGTGTGTAAAAAATAGTCGCGGCTGCTTCATACAGTGCGTACCATTTTTCGTGTTTTCCACCTGGTTCAAAATGCGGCTCGATATCTTCTAAAAAAGTTTTTAAACCCATTTTAGCCTTCCTTCTCGATCGTAGTTAAGCAATCGCGTAGGGCTGCGCCGTACTCGTATTTGCCAGGACAAACGAAGGTGCATAACGCTAAATCTTCTTCATCTAATTCAAGCGCACCTAATGAAATCGCACTGTCTAAATCACGAGACAATAAGTCACGTAATAATAGCGTTGGCAAAATATCAAGTGGCATAACACGCTCGTAGCTTCCAAGTGGAACCATGGCACGTTTTGAACCACCCGTAGACGTTGTCATTTTGAATAAACGACTCGGAGTAAGGTGAGACAAGAATGTACGCGTTACAGAGAATTTATCACTACCTGGTGCAATCCAGCCAAACAATTCCTTTTCGCGACCTTCAAGTAAAACAGATACTTGAACATGGTAACGACCTAAGAATGCATGAACACCAGACGACGTAGCACCTGCAAGTACAGAACCAGAAATAACACGGTTATCACCGTCTTCTAATTCCCCTGCCACTAAGTCATCTAATGAAGCACCTAATTGTGTTTTCACTAAACGTGGATTTTTAACGCGAGGACCTGCAAGAGAAACAACACGATCTGTGTATATTTCACCAGTAAGGAACAGGTGACCATACGCAATAACGTCTTGGTAACCGATATGCCAAACTTGCTTGCTAGCAGATACAGGGTCAAGGTTGTGAATATGAGTGCCTACAAGGCCAGCCGGATGCACACCACCAAACTCATGTACTTCTACTTGAGCAATAGATGAGCTAGGGATTTGGCTGCCAGCTTGCTTACAAACAAATACTTTTCCATCGGTCAAACGCGATACAACAGCTAAGCCTGCTTCAAACGCTTGCGCATTTTCAGCAATAATCACTGCAGGATCTGCAGCAAGAGGATTAGTGTCTATAGCAGTAACAAATATAGAGCTAGGATTTGCATCCACAGCCGCTACTTTGCTGAATGGGCGGGCACGTAGTGCTGTCCATTGACCTGACTGAATAAGTACTTCTTTAGCTTTTTCACGATCCAAGCTTGTAAGCTCAGATTCAGAGAAAGAGTCAAAGGTGATTTGCTCACTGCCGTTTACTTCAATAACAACAGATTGCAGCACACGTTTAGCACCACGATTTATTTCTTTTACAACACCAGAAGCTGGTGCGGTAAACAGGACGCCTGGGTTCTTTTTGTCTTCAAAAAGTACCTGGCCTTTTTTAACTTGGTCATCCATACGAATATGCATGGTTGGACGCATACCTATAAACTCTTCACCTAGCACGGCTACTCTTTTGACGGGTGAACCGTCGTGAATAACTTGCTGAGGTGCGCCATCTAATGGTAAATCCAGACCTTTTTTTATGTTGATCATACGCACTTGCACTACATTAACGGAAAGAAACTGAAAAATCGTACCAACCACGTCGCCATTTAAGCTACCCCAAGTTATTTCAATGTATAAAAGAAAAACTCGCTTTGGTCATTAAACAGGCAACGCGGTAAAAACTCTTCACATATTGCCTTAATTTTAACACCATTGTGGGTGACTATGCGAGTGTATTTATGAAAATTATACGACTGAAACGCTTATTTGGTTTTGTTAGCTAGATTTAATAAAATTTAAGTTAGACCAAAGTGGTAGCTTAAGCAAAGAATGAGGTTTTTTAATTGATAAAAGTCGCATGAAGCGACTTTTAAATTAGGGCATGTTGAATTTATAGGATTAAAGCTTACTGAATCTTAAAGCGGTACCTGTTTAGCAATAATACTTATTTATGGGCAATAACCACACAACATCAGCTCTGTATTACCGAAATGCCAAACAGTTTACCAAAAAAGACAAGCAAGCCCTGACTATTCACTTAATTGATTAATCAATCATATTTGCAATTGCTTGAACTGGCTCTACATCTTGGTCGTAATCAACTGACTCAATGCCAAAACCAAATAAGCGTAAAAACTCATTGTGATAACCAACGTAATCTGTCAACTCGTCAATCGTGCTGGTATCTACTTTGTCCCATACTGCTTGGATACGTGCTTGAACATCGTCTTCAAGTTCTTTGTAGTTTTGAAATAAGTGACCGCCATCATCAAAACGCGGCGTTTCACCGTACAGGTTTTCGGTAAATAAGCCATGAATTTGCTCAATGGTGCCTTCGTATGTTCCGTCCGCCTTCATTACCTTGAATAAAGCTGAAATATACAATGGCATAATTGGTATAGCAGAGCTCGCTTGTGTTACAACAGCATTGAGTGATGAAACATACGCTTGACCATTTAACGCTTTAGTTGACTCTTTTATCGCAACCGTTGCACGGTCTAAGTCTTCTTTTGCTTTACCAATAGTCGCGTGCCCGTATATTGGCCACGTTAATTCTTTGCCTATGTATGTGTAAGCTGTGGTTTTAAAGTCATCTGCTAGCACGTCAGCGTCTTGAAGTGCATTAATCCACATTTCCCAATCTTCACCACCCATTACTTTAATGGTGTTGTCGATATCGTCTTGTGTTGCAGCCTCTACAGTAATTTCGTCAATTTCACGCTTTGACGTATTTAGATTTTTTGTTGTAACTGCGTTGCCGATTGGCTTTAACGTTGATGAGTAAACTTCACCCGTATTTGGGTCAGTACGACGAGGCGACGCTAAACTGTAAATGACCAGATCAACCTTGCCTAAATCTGCTTTAATTGTATCAATTGCTTTTTGTTTTATTTCGTTTGAGAAGGCATCACCGTTGATATTTTTAGACCATAAACCGGCTTCGTCTGCCGCATTTTGAAAAGCAGCCGTATTATACCAACCTGCTGACCCTGTTTTACGCTCGGTACCTTCTTTTTCAAAGAAAATACCCAATGTTTTAGCGCCGCCACCAAATGCTGCCGTAATACGCGATGCCAAGCCGTAGCCTGTAGATGCACCAATAACTAACACATTTTTTGGCGCGTTTTTTAATGCACCTTGTTGTTTTACATAGTTAATTTGCTCTAGCACATGTTCACTACAGCCTACTGGGTGAGCGTTTGTACAAATGAATCCACGAATTTTTGGCTTAATGACCATTGATGATCCTATATCTTTTACTATAAAAATTAGCGCTAGTTTAAAGGCTAATACTTAAAACACTGATCTGATCAGTTAAATACGGTTGTAAATAACTGTCAAACCTCAATTAATCAATCTAATTTAGATCCACCTAAACAGTTTGGCGATGCTGGCGCTTCGCTGTCATGTTCAGTGTATTCGTCAGGAGTGTAAGTATGAATAGCCAATGCATGTATATGGTTTGCAAGCTCTTCTTTTAAAATTTCATTAATTTGACGATGGCGCTGCAAAAGGCGTTTACCTAAAAACTCTTCGCTTACCACAATAACCTTAAAGTGCGAATCAGTGCCTTTGCTGTGCATATGACTTTCGTTAATAACATTTAAATGCTTACACGCAATAGCATTGCTGATTTTTTCTTGGATTTGTTGCTGCATTGACATATAAAACCATTATTTATAGCTTATTTATGAACTTATCATAGCAAGCAGCCCTGCCCGTTGGCTAACTAAATTACGCAACTAGCCTTGTTTTATATACCTAAAGGTTAAACTTATTCGCGGGTGCACTAAGCTGGTTTGCTTTAAAATAGCATGCTGAAAGTCTCGCTGGCTATTGCCACTCATGACCAAACAACTACCACTGTGTAATTTTAAATCCGTTATTTTATTACTGGTTTTGTCTTTTAGCTTTAATACCCGCTCTGCTCCAAGCGATATACACACTATAGTGGGCTGCTGGCCTAACTCAATTTCATCATCACTGTGCCACCCCATGGTGTCGTTGCCATCGCGATAATAGTTGACTAATAAAGAATTAAAAGGCTGGTTTAAATGTGCCTCTAACCTTTTTCGCATTGCCATTAATGTACTAGGCCAGGGTTCAGTTATTAACTTACTGTTTGAATAGCCGTATTCAATTTTATGGTCGCCAATAAAGCATTGCAGGCGTGGGATTGGTCCAGTTTTAGAGTAAACCGTGACTTCTGGCTGCTGCCACTTAAGGTTTTTTTGCAGATAATAAAATAAATCGAGGCTTTTTTGTGCGCTAAGCGCCTTTGTTTGATAAGAAAAGCCATTAGGCAACTGTTGGGGGTTGGCGTTTTGCCGTTGCATGTTAGAATTTACCTACATTAGTTTACTGATACAAAAACCACTATGACGACGCAAGCCCAGCTAGGCGATAAAACTTTTACTCTTGAACGCTTCCCTTTGGATCAAAAAAACCGCAGTTTACAAGCGTGGGATTCGGGCGATGAGTACCTTATCAATTATGTTAACGAACATCATCCTGATTGTCGCTCATTGCTTATTTTAAATGACAGCTTTGGTGCTCTTGCCTGTAGCTTTAATCAATTAACGGTTTGTTCAGTTAATGACTCGTATATTAGCCACCAAGCCGCAGCGTATAATTTACAAGAGAATAAGCTATCTACTGTGCAATTTACGCAATTGGACAGCCTCTCGGCACTTCCAGAAGACGTAGATTTAGTGTTAATTAAAATACCACGTAATGTTGGCTTTTTGCAGTTTCAATTAAGTGAGTTAAGCGAAGTTCTTGCACCAGGCACACCTGTTATTGCAGCTGGTAAAACTAAAGATATTCACAACTCAACAATTAAGGCGTTTGAACAGTTCATTGGTGAAACTAAAACAAGCTTAGCGGTGAAAAAGTCACGCCTTATTTTAAGTAGCGCAAAAGGCGGCTATAAAGCTGCTGATTACCCTGTTTCATGGCAACTTGAAGGCACCGAGTTTAATATTACAAACCATGCAAATGTGTTTTCGCGTGATTCGTTAGATATTGGTGCGCGCTTCTTTTTTAACTACTTGCCGCAAACACCAAAAGCTAAACAAATTATTGATTTAGGCTGTGGTAATGGCGTAGTTGGTGTTATGACCTTAGCGCGCTGCCCTAAAGCCTCTGTAACGTTTGTTGATGAATCGTACATGGCGGTCGAGTCTGCACGACTTAACGTAGAGCAAAACATGGCAGAACGATTTGATGATTGCGAATTTATAGAAAACGATTGCCTAACCGGCTTTGAAAAAAACAGTGTAGATATGGTGCTATGCAACCCACCATTTCACCAAGCACAAGCGGTTACTGATCACATTGCTTGGCAAATGTTTAAACAAGCTAAAGACACGTTAAAAGAAGGTGGTGAGCTGCGCATTATTGGTAATCGTCATTTAGATTATCATGACAAGTTAAACCGTATGTTTGGTAACTGTAAGCTATTAGGTTCAAACAAAAAATTTGTGGTTTTAAGTTCGACTAAAAATAGTGGGGTGTTATAACAATGACAATAATAAACCGTATATTTGGCTGTGCTGCATTTTGTATTTTTAGCAGGCTGTGCAAACCAACCAAGCCAAGTCATACTTAACCCGGTTTACCAAAGTGGCCAAGTAAGCACTTTAAATAGTAGCCTGAGCACGAGTGTTATTGATGTACGTGGCGATACTTCTACCCTAACTCTAGTTGAGTCAGACAAAACCAAAACATTTGCAAGCCAAGGTATTACTGAGTCGATTAAAAGTGCACTAGACAGTGCACTTAGTCGTAATGGCGCGAGCATTTCAAATTTAGCCACCACTCGATTTGAGCTAGATATAAATGCCTTACAAGCAGTGGTTACTGAAACCTTAGTAAGCCATAAAAGTGAAGCAAAAATTGAACTAAGTGTTCGCGTATTCCGTGCTACAAGTAATTTTACAAAAAAGTATAGCGGTAATGCAGCGCTAGAAGGCCCGCTTGGCCATGACAGAGCTAAAATAGAAGGTCAACTCAATAAGTTGACTGAACAAATGATAACCCGCATTGTGTCAGATCCTGAATTAATACAGTTTTTAGAAGGTTAACCATGAAACGACTTTTTATACTTTGTTTAGCTCTTTTTTTTAGCGCAGCAAGTTTAGCAGCCCAAGAGGGCAGATTTGTACAAAAAGACAATATGTTTCCACGTGTTGAAATAGTGACATCACTAGGCAGTATTATTGTTGAGCTAGACCGTTCTCGGGCCCCTATTACAGTTAATAACTTTTTGACTTATGTATCAGATAAAAGTTATCAGGGTAGTATTTTTCATCGTGTTGAGCGCGACGAAGAAAACGAACGCGATTTTGTTATACAAGGTGGTGGGTATGATAAAGACATGGAAGGCTTACATCAAAACGATCCTATTTTTAATGAAAGCGGGAATGGTCTAAAAAATGATATGTACAGTATTGCCATGGCATACCAAGACAGACAGCCGCATTCAGGTACTCGCCAGTTTTTCTTTAATATGGATAACAATGACCATTTAAATCCTGGAAGAGACTGGGGATTTGCGGTGTTTGGTACTGTAATGGATGGATACGAAACCCTTGATAAAATTATGGCTGTTAAAACAATTTACAACGAAAAAATTGGTTATGACTTTGTGCCAGAAACACCAGTGGTCATTTTAAATATTAAAATGATTGAGCCAACACCATTATAATTAATGAGGTGCGGTATAGCTGCACCCACTCGCCAATGAAGGCCCTATGAGCAACACTCTCTCTTTCAGCGAATACTTTTCGTATTTTAAAGATAAACGTTTAATTAATGTGTTTATTTTTGGTATTAGCAGTGGTTTTCCCTGGGTATTAATTGGCTCTGTAATGTCGGCATGGCTAAAAGATGAAGGCCTGAGCCGAAGCATGATAGGCTTATTTGGTATTGTATTTGGTGCCTACAGCATCAACTTTTTGTGGTCGCCCTTAATCGATCGTACAAAACTGCCTATTTTATATAAGTGGCTAGGCCAACGCCGTAGCTGGATATTGTTTTGCCAAAGCTTTATGTTTTTAGGCACATTACTTCTTGCTGGCCTTGACCTCAAAGCTAACTTGGCGATAGCTGCAGCACTGTGTTTATTAATTGCAATTGCATCTGCTACACAAGACATTGCGATAGACGCATTTAGAATAGATACCCTAAGCGAAAGTGAATCACACAAAGCAACGGCTGCCGCAGCCATGGCCACCTCAGGATGGTGGACAGGCTATGCGTTATTGGGTGCGATTCCATTTTATATGGCAGATATTCCTTCACTTGGTTGGCCACAAGTTTACTACTTTTTAACTGCTGTGATATTGGTATTAATGGGAGGTGTGCTATTTGCTAAAGAGCCCGCCTCTAATAGAGAAGCCGTTCACGAAGAACTAGAACGTGTTTACATTGAAAAGCTTGCTACTATTAATCAAACACCTCTCAATAAAGTCGTTGCCTGGTTGGTTGTTACAATTATTGACCCTTTTAGAACATTTTTTGCAAAAAATGGGGTTAAAACTGCACTCGCACTACTTGCTTTTATTTTCCTATTTAAAATTGGCGAAGCGTTTTTAGGACGAATGTCGATTGTTTTTTATAAAGAAATAGGTTTCAGCAATAGCGATATAGCTACTTTTTCAAAAGTTGGCACCGCGGTGCTCACTATTGCCTTTACCTTTGTAGGCAGCTTATTTAATCAAAAATATGGCATTGTGAAAGGGTTATTTGTTAGTGGTGTAGCCATGGCTGCATCTAATTTAGCCTTTTCTGCTATTGCACTAGTGGGCCCTAACTTAGGTTTATATGCTTTTGCTATAGTAATTGATGGCTTCACACAAGCATGGTCTCTCGTTGCTATGGTCGCGTTTATATCTATGCTATGTGACAGAGCATTTAGTGCAACACATTATGCGTTGTTAGCGTCGCTGGGGAATTTAGGAAGAACATTACTTTCGAGTTACAGTGGGGTTGTAATTGATGATTGGCTAATGGGAAATTGGTCGTTATTTTTTGTATTAACCGCTTTAATGGTGCTTCCCTCTTTACTATTTTTGTATGCAATAAGACACAAATTGTATGAGCTTGAGAAAAACTACCATAGTAGCTATTAAGCTTAATGCATCCATGCATTAATATTTTGCTTAGCACATTTAATATACCCCTGAATGAACTAAGCAACACACTATTAATCTACTTTAAGCAGGCTTAGTGCTTCATGTGGGTCAACTTCTAGCGCTGTACAATAACGAACAAACTCAACTACATCTAAACGGCGTTCTTGATTTTCAATTTTGCCGATAAACGAGTGAGGCGTTCCAAGCACCTGTGCAAGGCTTCTCATTGTATGGCCTTTTTCATGGCGTTTGCTTTTAAGCCATGTTGTTAACTTAGCGTTCTCTTCTGAAGAAACAGTTTTCCCCATCATTTTACATCTCCTACTAGACGATTAGACAACACCACAAAAGCAGCAGTCGTTACCATAGCTGTAGGCAAGTAAGCAGTAACTTATGTTTTAAATAGCAATCTATCGCTTCTCAAAGCACTGGTTGCTACTCACTCCCACCCACATAGCTAAAAACGACGCTTAAAATGTGGTAAAAGGTTTTTGTTATTAGAATGAAATTTTGCCCGTCTCATTCTTGGATACATTATATACTATTAACACTTTGGTTAAATAGTTAATTGCTCGCCTTAGTCAAAATCAACCCCAGTGAACATTTACAAACACTGAATATTTCAGCTAAGTTATCAAAAACATTAAAAATAATATTTTTATTATAAAAATATAAATAGGC
>NZ_BADX01000079.1:0-406 GCF_000241365.1 Pseudoalteromonas sp. BSi20480
TAGTACTTATTATTAATAAAGATATTTTAGGGTTGGTTAAATTAAAAAAAACTTTACTGAATCGTAAAACACCGGTGGCTAGCTAATGGGTAGTTTTTTGGAGGACTTATTTTGGAGCCTCGCTGAAATTAGCGAGCTTTTGGGCATACTCATTACATGGTTATTTGTTTTTACATTTTTATATAACCTGTCTGCGGCCATCAATAAATCAGACAACAGCCGCACTCAGCTGTCATTCATTATGATGGTTTCTTATACGTTGAGTTTGTACATAAACATATACACACCATTACGGTACCTACAATTATTTGCCTTTGATGTAGTCACCATTGCTGTTATTTTTATTTGGCGGCTGTGCTTAGGTAAAGTCATCCCTGTAGGCTTTTATTATTTAATAGCAGGGCTC
>NZ_BADX01000078.1:0-64024 GCF_000241365.1 Pseudoalteromonas sp. BSi20480
TCCTTTTTTTGTTTTATCAATTTTTTAATTAGTCTTTAAATTGCTTGTGGCAATCTTTACAACCTTTCGCCCAAGCACCAAAGGCTTTACCAATAACCGCTTTGTCGCCAGATTGGGCAGCTAGAGCAAGTTTGTCTGCGTTTGCAGCAAACGCATTGGCTTTTTCAACAAATACCGTATTTTCAGACCAAACAGCAGCTAGTGCCGATGTATCGCCTTTGTCTGTTCCTGCGTAAAACGCTTCCCAAGGCATTTTTGAGAGCGCTGCTGCGTTATTTGCACGCATTTTGAATTGTTCTGCATCAAATGGAACTTTGCCCTTAAGCATTGCGCCCATATCGCCAATTTGAACTGATAGCATAGAAAAAGCACTTTGACGGTATTCAATAGCGTCGCTTGGCTCTTTAAACGCAGAGTTTGCAGATACACTTAGCGCGCATGTTGTTAGTAATGCACCCGCTAGAATCTTTTTAAATTTCATATTATTGCCCCTGTTAACTATTTTTTGACTATTGCTTTGTATCTTAGCTATTGGTTTTATTCAAGCTAATACAGAAAAATTAACTAAAAGTTAATCGTTCATATCAATATCAGCAAATATCATCCCTCGTCGCATACTGCGAGTTGCTAAGAAAACTTCACCTAATAACGACATAAACGCACATATTAACAACGCCATAGCGGCCACAAAACAGCTGGCGATAGTAACGCCTAAGTTTATTGATTGAATGTGAGATAAAAATAATAGCATAACCACTGCGCATACAAGCAAAGCGCTCAAAACACTTAAACTAAAGGCTATGTGTATACAACGGGAGCGTTTTAATAGAGCGCGAAGCTCAGTTGCAAGCGATTTATTAAAATCTTCATCGGTGCTTACTTTTAGTTTGCGCTCCAATTGCCTTGCACGGTCTGTAATACGAGCCAAGCGGTTTGATAAAACGCCAAGTGTAGCTGCAATACCGGTTATTAAAAACACTGGTGCAACAGCTGTTTGTATTACTTTAGCCATAGTTAAAATGTTGATCACATCATTATTCATAAAGTACCTAGTTATTATGCAGTTTTTGTTTACAAATATTCACAAAAGTGAAATGTGGTTTTATTTATTTATATCAGTTGCTTGGTGCTTGTTTGATTGTTTTTTTTATGTGCTTAATGCTTATTTGTAACCAAAGTGTTGCTTGGTGGGGGGTGAACGTTTTATATTCGTCCATACATTGTAATTTGCTTTATTAATGTGACTACAATAATACATAAAATATCCTAGGGGAACTCATGAGTAACAATATAATAAAAAAGACAGCGATAGCGACGGCTGTTTCTAGCGCATTTGTGGCAACACTTGCAAGTGCCGCTGAATTACCAAAAGCAAATATTAACTACAAACAAGTAGAACAAGTAGTTGAAGTTGCAGCAGACAAAAAAGAGCCTTCAGCTCATATGATCGTTCTTAAAGCAACAACATCTGTGGATGCAGTATCAGCTGGAACTTATCAGGCTTCAAGTAGCCGTGAAATAACAGCTCAGGTTGAGCAGCTTCAAGACATAATGACTGCAGAGTTGAGTAACTTAGATTTTGATGCAAAAGTAATTGGCAAAACAAAGATTCTTGCTCCAACGTTAATAGTTCAAGCAACACCTGAAGCTTTAAAGCAGATTGCAAAAGATGATCGCGTTGCAAAAGTATTACCAATGTTTGACCGTGAACTTCACGTTGCTGCAAGCTCTGATTATATTAACGCTAAACCATTAATTACTGATGGTATTGTAAGTGGTAAAGGTCAGCGCGTTGCAGTACTAGATACAGGTATTGACTATACTCACGCAGCATTTGGCGGTGCAGGTACTGTTGAAGCATACCTAGCGGCACAAGAAGATCCTACAACAGTTACATGGCCGCAAGGCATTGTACAAGGTGGCTATGACTTTATTCGTGATGATGCAGATCCAATTGAAAATGATGCTGCAAATTCACCGTCAACAGGTGATCCAACAAATCATGGTACATCATCTGCAAACTCTGTAAACGGTATTGCTCCAGAGGTTGAGCTATACGCATATTCTGTATGTGGCGGTGGTTGTCCAAGTGCAGCACAAGCAGCTGCATTAGAGGCTGCAATGGATCCTAACGGTGATGGCGATATTTCAGATCGTGTTGACGTGATGAACATGTCTCTTGGTGGTGAATTTGGTGATACTTACACTGGTGGTGGTACACAATACCTAGTTCAACGTGCTGTTGAATTAGGTGTTAACATGGTAATTTCTGCCGGTAACGATGGTGATAACCCATTCCGTGTTGGTGGCCCAAGTACAACTCCTAATGCCTTATCTGTTGGTGCAATGACACATCCAACAACAGAAGTTGGTATTGCAAGTGGAACAGTTGCAGGCGTTGAAGGCGATATTCAAGCGTCAGGTTTTGGCCCACAAGATGGCTTTACCCTATCAGGTGCTGATATTGATTTAGTATACCCTACAGCAAATCAAAACGGCTGTGACGCTTTTGCAGACGATGTTGACTTTACAGGTAAAGCGGTACTAATAGATCGTGGTGCCTGTGCATTTACACAAAAAGTACTAAACGCACAAGCTAAAGGTGCAGAGTTTGTATTTATTGCAAATAACGTTGACGATGGCACACCAGCCCCAATGGGTGGTTTTGATGCTGACGTAACTATTAAAAACGTTGGGATTAATTTTGCAGCGGGTGCTGCACTAAAAGCACAGCTAGAAGCTGGCGGCCCTGCAACATTTGATATTAGTGTTGAGATTAAAACAACAGCGGGTGCTGTGGCAACATTCTCATCACGCGGCCCTTCAATGGATGGCTTACTTAAACCAGAAATTACAGCGCCAGGTACAAGTATTGACGTAGCAGCAGCAGGAACTCAAACTGGCACTAATCCTGTGTCGGGTACCTCGTTCTCAGGTCCAATTACAGCCGGTGCGGTTGCTATGATCCGTGAAGCTCATCCAAATCGTAATGCGTTTGAAATTAAAGCAACGATTATGAACGCGGCAAACCTTGAAGTAACTAACGAACCTCTTGCTATTAATCCTGATTCAGAGCTTGCGCCTATTAGTATGATAGGTGCTGGTTTAGTTGATGTAACTAAGGCTGTTAACTTACCTGTTGCAGCATGGGTACACAATGCTGAGTTTGATACAAAACAAGCTGCCCTTTCTTATGGTTTAGTGAGCCTTGCAGAAGCCGGTTCTATCACTAAAACGGTCACTGTTAAAAACTTCTCTGCTGAAGCGAAAACATATAACCTTCGTACTGAAGCACGTTACGAAAGCGACGAAAAAACTGAAGCTGTTAGCTGGGATTTCCCAGAATCAGTAACAATTCCAGCTGGGCAAGCAGTAAACTTTGATATCACAATGATGGTTGACCCAAGTAAACTACCTGCATGGGAATTAGAGAATCCATTTAGTGCTGATGACATTGCTGCTCGCAGTGCTGCACTAACATCGATTGAGTTTGATGGTGCGTTAGTATTTGATGATGCGTCAACAGATACAACTCACGATCTACACGTTGTGTATCATGCAATGCCGAAAGCAGCGACAGAGCTAAGTTATACTGCCGAGCTAATTGACAATAAAGTTGCACTAGTACTTGAAAATACAGGTCAGACTGAAATCACTCCTCAAGCCGAAAGCATCATTGCAGTAGGCACAGAGAAAACAATGGAAGAGGCTGAGTATAATATTCTGTCGAGCACATTCTCTGCATTTGGTGCAGACTTCTGTGATTCAGGTATTTACATCACTTCATCAATTCAATTACGTGATCCGCTAACGCACACTTTCCAGGCTGGTTACAGAGTTGAAATTGATACAGATAATGATGGTGTTGCTGATCAGTTCTTACAAAACTTAAATGACCGTGGCCGTACAACGGCTTCACCAGGCCGTAGCCGTACATTAATTGGTACTACTGACGGTGCTGGTAATGATGGTTGGGCATGGGGTACACCACTTCTTCATTCAGCAGGTGAGGATACAATCACATTTACTGGTTGTTCTGAGCTAATGAACATTGATGGGTCGTTACTTGGTCAGCCAATGAACTTTAGAGTATCTGTTGGTTACCCAAGCTACCAGTCAGGTGTTTTCTCTGAGACAGACAGTGTAACTGGCTCTGTGGTATTTGGTGTTCAGCCTGAAGTTCAAATGACTTCGCTTGAAACTGGCGAAGCCGTTGCATCACTTCTACCTGGTGAAAAAGCAATGGTATCTGCAAGTGGTCCATTTGTTTTATCTCAAGGTGCTGGCACTAACATCATTAAAGCAATGACAAGTGAAGAGCTTACATTACCAGCTATTGAGGCGCCTATCTTAGTAGGTGGTGAATTCTCAGTTTCTGAAGATGCGGCTGATGGTACAGTAGTTGGAGCGCTTACAATTGAAGAAGCCGATTTTGACTTAGCGGTTTCTGAGTACTACGTTCAATCAAACACAAATATTGGGTTAGGTGTTGATGAGCAAGGTCAAATTGTGGTTGCTGACACCAACATGCTAGCAGGTGATACTACTGCTGAAATGGAAGTTGTTGCGATTGATATTCGAGGCAATGTTTCTGAGCCTGTAACTGTAACTGTTAATGTAACTGCAGTAGTACCTCCGGCAGTTGTTATTCCAGAGCCAGAGAAGAAAAGTTCGTCAGGTTCATTAGCTTGGTTAACGCTTCTAGTAGCACCGTTCGCATTCATGCGTCGTCGTAAGCAAAAGTAAGCTTAAAAATGATTAAGTACTAAATTAAAGGGAGCTTCGGCTCCCTTTTTACATAGCTTCACAAACTAAATCACAAAAGGTATTAATTTTAGGTATATTTAGGTAACAAAAATAATAAGGACTTTGCCTGATGACACGTACTCCCTTTGCACTTGCTGCACTCTCGCTTGCTATTTTAAGCGGGTGTAATAAAGCCCCCGAAGAAACTCAAAAAAATACGGTTCAAGTTGAGTCAGCTCAAACTGTAACAGCGGTTGCACCAATTGCTAAAAAAGTACCCCATGAAATGACCATTCATGGCGATACACGTATCGATAATTACTACTGGCTCAGAGATGACGAGCGAAAAGCACCTGAGATCATTAACTATTTAGAAGCCGAAAATGCGTATTCTGACGCTATGCTTGCGCATACTAAAAAATTACAAAGTAGTTTATTTGAAGAGCTTAAAGGGCGAATCCAAAAAGATGATGACTCTGTTCCGGTAAAAGACGGCCAGTACTATTACTCGTCGCAAACTCGCGGCGATAATGAGTACGCCACTTACTTACGCAGTAGTGATTTTGCAGGCACCGATCAGGAAGTTATTTTAGACGTAAATGAATTGGCTAAAGGTCATGACTATTTTGCGGTTAGTGGCCTAAATGTCAGCCCAAATGACAACTTAATGGCGTATGGTGAAGATACGGTAAGTCGCCGTGTTTACAACATAAAAATTAAGGATTTAAGCACTGGTAAATTATTAGACGACACGCTTGAAGGCACCAGTGGTTATGTTGTGTGGGCGAACGACAATAAAACAGTCTATTACATCAAAAAAGACGCGCAAACCTTACTCGGGTATCAGGTTTATCGTCATACGCTTGGTACACCACAAAGCGATGACGAGCTTGTTTACGAAGAAACAGACACAAGCTATTACACAGGTATGAGCAAGAGCAAAGACGGCTCAGAAATTTATATTTGGCATAGCAGTACTGATGCATCGGGTTTGTCAGTACTTAATGCAAATGATGTAAACGCTAAGCCTAAGCGCTTAATTGAACGTGAAGCCAACCTTGAATACAGCATTTCCAAATTAGGCAATACTTATTACATTGTTACTAATTTAAATGCCGTTAACTTTCAGCTTATGAAAGTAGATATTGATAAAGCCGGTGATAAAGCAAATTGGCAAAGCGTGATCCCTGCGCGCGAGGGTATTAAACTCGAAGGTGTTGAGTTGTTTGATGACTACTTAGTATACCAACAACGCGAAATGGGCCAATCAACACTGATTGCGCGTAATTTAACATCGGGCAAAGAGTTACCACTAAGCTTTAACGACAGTGCATATACAATTAATGCGTACGGTAATAACGAATTAGACAGCGATACGCTGCGTGTTTACTACACCAGTATGACGACGCCGGGTTCATCTTATGATGTTAATTTGGCCACTGGCGAAAAAACATTATTAAAACAACAAACAGTATTAGGTGACTTTAACGCGGACAACTATGCCTCAGAACGTATTTTTGTAACAGCACGCGATGGCGTAAAAGTACCGGTGAGTTTGGTGTATCGAAAAGAGTTATTTAAAAAAGATGGCACTAACCCATTATTGCAATACGGCTATGGTTCGTATGGCGCAACAATGGATCCGAGCTTTTCGTCTGCACGATTAACGTTGCTTGACCGCGGTTTTGTATTTGCAATTGCCCATGTACGTGGTTCGCAAATGTTAGGTCGCCCGTGGTACGAAGCGGGTAAGCTACTTACCAAAAAGAACACGTTTAACGACTTTGTAGATGTAACTAAGTCATTAGTTGAGCAAAAGTATGGTGCAAAAGACAACATATTTGCACAAGGCGGCAGTGCGGGTGGACTATTAATGGGTGCAGTGGCAAACCAAGCGCCTGAGCTTTATAAAGGCATGGTTGCACAGGTTGCGTTTGTTGATGTGGTTACTACTATGCTAGATGAAACGATTCCGCTTACAACTAACGAGTATGGCGAGTGGGGTAACCCTAACGAGAAAGAATATTACGATTATATGTTGTCTTATTCACCGTACGATCAGGTCAGTAAGCAAGACTACCCTAATATGTTAGTTACTACAGGTTTACACGATTCACAGGTTCAATATTTTGAGCCAGCAAAATGGGTTGCTAAGCTGCGTGACTACAAAACAGATGATAATAAACTATTATTTAAAATAGATATGGAAGCCGGACATGGCGGTGCTTCTGGCCGTTTTAAACGCCTAGAAGATGCCGCGTTAAATTATGCATTTATGCTTGATTTAGCGGGTATAAAAAAATAACAAACCCTAGGGGCTGTTGATTTAATTTGCAAAGGTCAGCGGTCCCACAATTCAACTAAGTAATGAGCTAAGGCGTAACGTTAAGTTACGCCTTTTTTTGTGGCAAATTAAAGCTAAACATAGTGCCTTTGCCTAGTTCACTTTGTACATTTATTTCACTGTCCATGAGTTTTAATAGCCCGCGGCAAATAGCAAGGCCCAAACCACCTTGTTGTCGGCCGGCTTTGTTAGAATTACTAGCTTGGTAATGAGGATCAAAAATGGCATTTAACTCTTCGTGTTTAATACCCACGCCGGTATCAGAAACCTGCACAAATAATTGATTGTCATTACCGCGTTTTACACGCACAGCAATACTGCCGTCACGCGGGGTATGCCTAATGGCGTTATCGATTAAGTTACTTAAAACACGCTCAAGTTTGGCTATGTCGGCAATGACAGGAAAGTCACAAATTTCTGGATCAACCGATAAATTAATGCCTTTTTTCTCTACGGCCAAACTAAACTTAGCAATACAATCGTAAATAAGTTCACCTAGGTTAAATGTTTCTTTGTTGATGCTTATTTCGCCATTTTCGAGGTGTGCGAGTTCAAAAATTTGCTCTATTAGTTGCTTAAGTTGACCACAGTTATTTAGTGATACTTGCAAGTACTCTTGCTGCTCTTGCGCACTTAGTTTGTCACCTGACTGATTTAACACCTCTAAAAAACCTTGTAACGAAGCCAGTGGCGTACGTAAGTCATGAGATAAGTGAGTAAGTAGCTCTTTGCGTTGTTTATCGCCTTGCTCTAGTGCTTTAAATTGCTCATTTATACGTGTGAGCATTGCTTGAATAGTTCGGCTTAAGCTATGGACTTCATTACTTTTTTGAGTTGAATAAATACTCAGTTTTGTGTCGTTTAGGCTGTAGTTTGCAGCCTCAATTTTGCTTACATCTTTTGCAAGGCGTTGAATAGGGTTTGTAAAAAATCGCAGTAAAATAAGCATCGCAATAAATAAAAAAACGAGTGCTGAGCCTAGCCATATGGCAGCCAATAATAACGAGTCGTTACTTTTTATATGATTAAGAGAGGTGTCGTATGCCTCACCACCAATAATCACATATAAATACCCTTGCAATGTGTTGTTATTAAAAACAGGCGCCACAGAAAATATTTTTTGTTGCTCAGGGTTTCTTGGGTTGTCGCCATAAACTGGTGTAGCACTTGGGTTAGCTATAAGGTGCTTTAATGGCGTTAAATTAATATGTGTACGCTTCACTTTTCCGGGTTCTGCGGAGTAAGTTAATATTTTTCCGTTTTCGTCTACAAAGTAAAATTCAAAGGCGGGGCCGAGTAACATTAAGGTATGAAATAGGTTTTCAAGGGCTTCGTAATCGTATACGCCTTCTTTTATCAATGGGTTATCTTGTACTAAATGCTCAGCTAGCGCTAAATGTAAATTTTGTTCTCCATGGTGTTTAGAGTTGAGTTCTAGTTGTTTACTCCAGCTATAAACCAGCGCGCAAATAAAACAAAAAATAACGGCTAACGACACTGCTAATTTTTGGTACAAAGAAAGTCTCATAATAAAAATCTTAATTAAGTTGGCTTGGATTGAGTTTGTATCCCACACCCCAAACGGTTTCTATAATAGGTGTCGATTGGTGCAATTCAAGCTTTGCGCGCAACCGATTAATATGTGAATTAACAGTATGTTCGTAACCGCTATGTTGGTAGCCCCAGACTTTATCAAGTAGTTGCTGGCGACTAAATACATGGTTAGGGTGGCGTGCAAAATACACCAGCAAATCAAACTCGGTGGCAGTTAGGTTAATTGCCTGTTCGGCCAAATACACTTGATGAGAGTCAAACTCAATGTTTAATGAGCCAACTTTAAGGGTTTGTTCACTTGCAACAGAGGGTTCATCGGTATTTTGGCTGGCGAGTAACTGTGCTCTGTGTCGAAGTTGGGTTTTTACTCTAGCTTGAAGTTCACGTGCAAAAAAGGGTTTACAAATATAGTCGTCTGCGCCCATTTCTAGGCCAATAACCCTATCCATGTCGCTACTTAGTGCGGTGAGTAAAATAACGGAGGTCGTTGGATAGTGCTCTTTTATTTTACGACATAAACTTAATCCATCCATTTGCGGTAGGTTTATATCCAGTAAAATAAGCCCGTAGGGGTGCTTGGCAATTTTTCTTAGAGCCAGCTCAGCACTTATAACATGATCCACATGTAAATTTAGCGATGTAAGCTGTGTGGTAATTAATTTACCAATTTCTCTGTCGTCTTCAACTATGAGTAATTTTTCATGACGCATTGTTTATCCTCGTAAAAAAGGGGGCTTCCGTGCGCCCCTACTTCCCCATTACAAGCTGGTATATCAAGGTTAATACTGATAAACGAATTACTGAGTGCGGGTAATAACCACTTTTGCTAATGGGTTATCAAACTTATGTTCAGGGCTAAGTACTGAACTAGATAAGCCATCTTCATTTGTAACTACACCTGGGTGTCTTGCTACAAAATTAACATCATCACGGGCTTCATTAAAACCTTCTCCGCCATCAGCAGGACCGGGTATCGTACCAGCTGCTTCTGTATTTGCTTCAGTACCTGCATCATAAGCAACAGTGGTGCGAATTAAAGAGTCACCCACGGCTAATGAAGATACGTCTAAAGCACTAAGACCGGTAAATCCATCATTTGTGTTCACCATCATAGTGGCAAGTGAAAGCTTGAGTGCTTCAAGTGAGTCTGTTGTTAATGTAATCGTAGTATTTGCGCCAGGTCCAACAGGGCCTTCGCTTGATGCATTTGCAATGGCGTTTTCTAATGCAAGTAGTTGGCTGTTGTCGCCTCCTTCAGCCATTGTTTCTAATGCAACCGATGCAGGACTACCTATTTGCCAAAGTGTGCCTTCTGTATGTGCAATAATGGCAATAGGCGATAGTGGCTGCCCTGCGGTTAAATTACTGACGGTTACATCAAATGTATAGCTTACAGGCTCAGGAGTCGGCGGTGTGACAACTTGAACAGGATCGTTACTGTCGTTGTCGCCACAGGCTGCAAGTGAAGCTGCAAGTGCAACAACCACGATGCTTTTTTTAAAGTTATTTAAAGATGCCATGATTACGCTCCTACTTAACCGTAACGGTTAGTTTAGCTACAGGGTTTAACCATCTGTGAACCGTGTTGCTTAAATCACTATTACCAGCGGTTAAGTCGTCGTCACCTAGTGTACCAGGGTGAATATGCACATTAATGTTGCTATCGGTGCTTGTTAAGCCTGCGCCACCTGTACCCGCATCACCACCTGGTGCTGCAGGAATACCTGGCGTACCAGGTGCTCCAGAACCTTCAACCACTAGCTCATTATTTTGCTCAGTGCCCGCATCGTATGCATTTAAGTAAACTGTGTAGGTACCGGCTTCGGTTGGTATTTTCCAGCTATCAAGGCCAACAAAGCCATCGTTTGTAGGTAGTAACATAGCGGTCACTGATAAGTAATCGTTACCGTCTGTCGTCATTAGTGTTGTCATGGTTGATGACGATGGTGCTAATAGACCTTCTGCTGGGTTTGCAGCCATATCGCTACCTGCTGCAGTGGCTTGTGCCATTAGCTCAGCAATGTTGCCACCTTCAGCCATTGTTTGTAATGCGGTAGAAGCTTCAGTTGCAACTTCAAAAAGCTTATCTTCACTGTTGTGTGCTGTAACTAGTAGCGGAGTGAAGTGAATGCCTTGGGTTAGGTTGGTTATTGTTAAGTCTAACTCTGCAGCCATGGTTGACTGGCTAGCTACCGCTAAAAGAGTTGCAAGTGTAAAAGTTGAAGCTTTCATTTTTTATTTCCTGTAAGTGATGATTCGAGATAAGTATTGAACAATCGTCTCCAGAAACTCTCACAAACTTATCACTTTTTTATCACAGGAATGTAGGTTGTGATTTTTGTAAATAAATACGCCAGAAAACTTATAGACCTGTGTATAATTAAACCGCATTATAAAAATTAAAGGATTGTGTTATGGAAGAAAATCAACAGGTTAAAGTAGTAAATAAAGATGAGCGCACATGGGCAATGTTGTGCCATTTAAGCGCGTTTGCTGGATTTATTGTGCCGTTTGGTTCAATCATAGGACCATTAATTATTTGGTTAATTAAAAAAAGATGAAATGCAAATGGTCAATGAGCACGGTAAAAAAGCGCTTAATTTTCAGATAACCATGGCAATTGCCTATATTATTTGTTTTGTATTGATGTTTGTTGTGATCGGTGTAATTTTATTACCTATTGTGGCTATCTTTTCTTTTATTATGGTGGTTTTAGCGAGTATTAAAGCCAATGAAGGTAAAGAGTTTAATTATCCACTGAGTTTAAATTTGATAAAATAAGCGCTCAATTATTTGTATAAACAGACCTTAGCCTTAGGCTGGGGTTTTACCTTTTCCCGCAAGGTTATTATGCTTTATCTAACGCTGTTTTTAAGCGCATTTATTTCAGCTACGCTATTGCCGAGTTCTTCAGAGGTGATCATGGTGGGAATGATCACACAAAGCCAAGTTAACCTTTGGCTTTTATGGTTGGTAGCAACACTAGGTAATGTATTGGGAAGCTGTGTTAACTATTGGTTAGGCACGCAAGTTTTACGTTTTAAACATAAAAAGTGGTTTCCGGTATCAGAACAAGGGCTTGAAAAGGCACAAAATCAGTTTAATAAATATGGCGTATATAGCCTATTGTTTGCATGGCTGCCTGTTGTTGGCGACCCATTAACAGTTATTGGCGGTATTTTTAAAGTGAGGTTTAGCGTGTTTTTACTTTTAGTAACACTTGGCAAAGGCGCACGCTATTTAGCGGTTATTGCCCTTGCCGTGGGAGTCGAAGCTCTTATTTAAGCTATACGCACACTACTTTGTCCAATCAAGTGTTAACGATACAGAGTCAGCAAAGCGAAGCGCATGCGGTTTATCTACACGGGCTTTGGCATAATTTACACTCGGGTGTGAATGACAAACAGCAAGAATTTCAGCGACTAGCTTTTCTAGTAATAAAAAGTGTCCTTGCTCAACTAAACTAATCACCTCTTTGGTGATCACTTTATAGTTAAGTGCTTGGTCTACTTCATCGGTTTTACATGCGTTGTCGGCAGGGTAGTGAATCTCAAGGTTGATCACTACGTCTTGCTTTTTTTCACGTTCTTCAGGATTAAAACCAATAAATGTACGTAAGCGTAAGTTAGTAACATTAATAATTGCGTTGGCCATAGATTACCCTTTAATAAGCTGCAAAAATTCGTTGCGTGTTTTAGGGTCGCTTCTAAAGTTACCCAGCATTACTGATGTACGCATACTTGAATTTTGCTTTTCTACACCGCGCATCATCATGCACATGTGCTTAGCTTCAACAATAACGCCTACACCTTTTGCGCCAGTCACTTCTTCAACGGCTTTGGCAATTTGATGTGTTAACTGTTCTTGTATTTGAAAACGACGCGAAAACATATCAACAATACGCGCAAATTTAGATAACCCCAGCACCTTGCCGTTTGGAATATAAGCAATATGGCAGCGGCCAATAAATGGTAGCAAGTGGTGCTCACACATAGAGTAAAGTTCTATATTTTGCACAAGTACCATGTCATCTGCATCAGAGGTAAATACGGCATTATTAGTAATTTCATCAAGCGTTTGGCGATACCCTTGTGTCAGGTATTCCATTGCTTTTGCAGCACGTTTTGGTGTGTCTAATAAACCTTCGCGTTCAGCGTCTTCGCCTACGGCGGTTATAATTTTTTGGTAGCTGTCTTTTAATTCGTTATGCATAGGTGTCTCAGTGTTTTTTACTTTAAATGACGTCCGCCATCAACAGGGATAGAGCGCCCTGTTATGTACTGACTTTGTAATAGTAAATCAATGCTGTTTATAATTTCTTGGCACCCAGGTTCGATGCCCATCAATGATTTTTTGAGTGTTTTAGCGCGGTATTGTTCGTCGTCGTGCTCGTTAAAAATAATAAGCGAAGGCGCAACCGCATTTACTTTTATATTTGGTGCGTATTTAGCACTAAACGATTTTGTTAGATTATCAAGTGCGCCCTTGCTTGCCGCATATGCCAAATGCTTAGGGCTTCCTGTTTCAACCACATAGTCAGTAAGGTGCACAATATCAGCCGCAGCACCGCTAGCTTGCTGGTGCGCTAAAAGTAAGTCAGCGCACTGCATATTAATTAAGTAGGGTGTTTTGGCATGAATGCGCATCATGTTATCAAAAAGCTTAGCGTGGTCTGGATTATTTGCTTCACAGTCCCAGCTAGATGCATTGTGTATAACAGCCTTTAAGGATTGGGTATGGGCTTTCAATGTATTAATAAACTCATTAATTCCCGCATCAGTACTGAAATCGGCATGGATACAAGTCACTCCCTGCTGCGCTAGTTTTTCTACGGCATCATGGCGAGTACGATAAGTAATAATCACTTTTTGCCCTTGGGTTAAGTAATGCTGAGCAAGGGCTAGGCCGATTCGTTGGCCTGCGCCAGTAATTAAAATAGGCGATGTCATATAATGCAGTGTTCTCTTTGGCAAGTTTTTAATAAATATTAGTACGTTAAGTGCAATGTGTACGTAATATTTGAGTAGGGCGATCAAAAAAGCAATTAAACTAGATGCTGTTAATTGCTTTTTATATCACTCATATCAATCGTAAATTGTTGGTATTGGCTGGCGTTTATGTTGCGTGCGCAGATATATACCGATTAACTTTTGCTCCACCTCTTCAGAGACAGGTTTGCCCTCTAAAAAATCATCAATTTGATTGTAACTTAAACCGAGCGCTTCTTCGTCGGTGAGGCCCGGTCGGTCGCTTTCTAAATCGGCTGTAGGGGCTTTTTCAACAAGCACTGCTGGCGCACCTAGGGCAGTCGCTAGTGCGCGAACTTGGCGCTTAGATAAACCAAAAAGAGGCGCTAAATCACATGCACCATCGCCAAATTTAGTGTAAAAGCCTGTAATGTTTTCTGCGCTATGATCGGTACCTACAACCAAGCCTTGGCTAAAACCAGCAATTTCGTATTGAGAAACCATACGTTGGCGTGCTTTAACGTTACCTTTAATAAAATCTATTTGAGCTTGCTCTGGTAATGCGTCACCGCTGCTAGTCATTGCGATTAACACTTGCTCATGTAAAGCATCAGCAGCAGGCTGAATATTAACGGTCATACGCTTACTTGGCTGAATAAAATCTACCGCCATTTGTGCTTCGTCTTCATCAGCTTGCACGCCGTAAGGTAGGCGCACAGCAATAAATTGATATTTGTTGGTGCTGTGTTCTTCATTTAATTCGTTAACAGCTAATTGGCATAAACGGCCGCAAGTTGAAGAATCAACCCCGCCACTAATACCAAGCACAAGCGAGCGTGAGTGGGCCGCAACTAAACGTGCTTTTATAAAGTTAACTCGACGAGAGATCTCAGCGTTTACATCAATGGTTGGCTGAACTTTCATTTCAGCCATTATTTCGGCGCGCATTGCCGGCTCCTTGTAAGATTTTAAATGTGATACGCAATAAACTTATTATGTGATTTAGTTTTACTTATTTAAAGCCCTAAATGTGCTTTTATCTGGTCAAGTTCTGCTTTTAACTCTTCTACTTCGCGTAATAAATCGTTTAGCTCTTTATCTTTAATGGCTTCGCTGGGTAAATTAATGGTATCGCTATCAGGCGTAATTGGTTGCTCACCAAATAAATGAATATATCGGCTTTCACGTTTACCTGCTTCGCGCGGTAACTTGGCAACTTGCTCATTTTCAATTAATTTATTTAGCGCATTTTCAACTTCATCTACATTATTAAAATCAGCGAGACGAGCGCTGCGTGTTCTTAATTCACCGGGTGTTTGGGCGCCGCGTAACAGCAATAGGCAAATAATGGCACGTTGTTGTGCTGAAAACTGTAAGCTACTAAATTCGGTATTACAAAAGCGGTGGTCGTATTTATTTACTCGCCCCGAAAGTGCTTCATCAACAGTAACTAGGCGCATGTCACTAAGTTCATCTAGCGCAACTTGCACATCACTTTCGGTTAAATTAAGAACAGGATCGCGATTCGATTTTTGATTACATGCATTGGTTAACCCATTCAGTGACAAAGGATAATGCTCTGGTGTAGTGCTTTGTTTTTCTAGGAGACAACCAATAACACGTTGTTGGTGTGGTGATAACTGCATAAGTACCCTTAAAAATATTAATTGTTAATGCTAATTAGTGGTAAGCCTTATTTAACTGCCAAGCCAGTGCTGCAACTTGGGTTTTAAGGCGGCCATATCAAGCGGCTTAGTTAAGTAATCGTCCATGCCCGCAGCAATACATTTTTCTCTATCGCCTTGCATGGCATTAGCCGTTAAAGCAATAATTGATACAGCATTATATTTTTCACCTGCTCCGCCTTGTCTGATTGCCTGCGTGGCTTGATAACCATCCATTATTGGCATTTGGCAATCCATTAAAATAAGTTTATACGGGTTATTTTGTTTGGCGTTTAGTTTGCTAATTGCTTGCTCACCATTTTCAGCAATATCAAAGATCACCCCGGCCTCTTTTAACAATGCAGAGGCCACAACTTGATTTATCTTATTGTCTTCTACTAACAATAAAACGGGCTCTGATGAATCTTTAATAGGTGCTTTTGTAAGTGTATTAGTGAGTTGCGCCTGATTTAATTGCTGCTCTAAAAATTTTTCATTAGTGAGTGAATCAAACAGATCTGATGGCGTAAGAGGTTTAAAAATCATGCAGTCGACATTCATTTTAAGCATTGATTCTTTTTGTGAATAACTCATTGGCGCCATAATTACTGATTTACATTTAAACTTTTTAATAAAGTTTTGTAAGGCGGTTGTTTGCGTTTTTGCAGCAACAGAAAAAAAGTGATAATCAACTAAAATTGCATCGTATGAACGAGCCATCTCTTCTAAGTGTATCAGCACCTCATTATAGTCATTAATAAACTCCACATGGGCCCCCCAAATTTTCAGCTGTTTAGTGGCTATACTGGTATTTAAGTGGCACTTATCAATAATTAAAATACGTTTGTTGTTTATTAGATGGCTTGGTAAATCTTGCTCTTTACTTAATCTAGGCTGTATTTTTACACTAAATGAAAACGTACTGCCTTCGCCTTCAACACTGTTGACACTGACGCTTCCGTCCATTAATTCACATAGTTGTTTTACTATCGTTAGCCCAAGGCCTGTACCGCCAAATTGGCGCGTAGTTGAAGTGTCGGCCTGTGTAAATGAATTAAATAATGATGTTTGCTGGTTTTTATTAATACCAATACCAGTGTCAATTACTGAGCACTACTAAAAAGGCTTCATCGGTGGAGTCGTCCACTCTGGCTATAATAATAACGTCACCATTTTTAGTAAATTTAACAGCATTACCAATCAAGTTATTAAGAATTTGCCTAAGCCTATTCGGGTCACTAATTATTTCACTTACTGTAATTTGGGTTGCGTCTAAAATTAGTTTTGTATTGTTTTGCTCTACTTTTAGTGCAAATGATTCAACCACTTCACCTAATAATTTTGGGAGATTAAATTGAATACTATCAATATTAAGTTTACCCGCTTCCATTTTAGAGAAGTCTAATATGTCATTAATAATATTAAGCAATGATTCGGCAGATGATTGCGCAAGCTCTATATGATGTGCTTGTTGTTGATCTAACTTTGTTTGCTTAATTATATTTAGCATGCCTAGCACCCCATTCATAGGAGTGCGAATTTCGTGGCTCATAGTTGCCAAAAATTCACTTTTTGCTGCCACCGCTTGCTCGGCTAATTCCTTAGCTTCTACTAATTCTTGTTCTGCTTCTATGCGTTGCTGGCTTGAATGTAAACTGCCTATAAGTGTAGCCACTGTGATTAAAAAACTTTCTTCGTTTTTGTCCACAAGCGTGTGGTTTTGCATTGCTCAGCACATATTATTCCTAATACCCCGTTGCCGGCAGGGATTGTTACGCACAGCATCGATTTTATTCCCAATGGCAATAAGTAATATGGCGACAAAGGAGATAGCGCTGAATTATGAATAACGTCAGGAATATTAAATACAGCTTGGTGATCAAGCATATTAAAAAAGTCAGGAAGGTGTTTTCTAAGCCAGGTTAGTTCAACGCTCTCGGCTTGTGTTAATTTATTATGCAGTGCAAACGGTATTAACTGTGTTTGGTCTTCGTTATAAAAACGAATGCTGGCACGCTCAATTTTTAAAGCATGGCAAATAGCCTCAGTGAGTATGTCTTTTGATTGGCTAAGTTTACCGTTTAAAATGAGCTTATTAACCGTTAATGAGGCTAACGTTTCATTGTGTAGTGCTGTAAAGCTGTTTTCTAATTCAATTTTTTTACGGGTATCAATATTTTGTAGCGAACCAAAAATACGCACACATCGACCATTTTTATGTTCAGCTTCTGCGTTAACAAGTACCCATACCGCTTCCCCTTCACCGTTTATTACCTCTAGTTCAACTTCATAACTATGGCCATATTTAATAGCACGTTCGAGTAGAGGTTTGATCGTTTCTCTGCTTTCGCCCTCTTTAAAATAGCTTAAATCTTCAGGCCATTGTGGCTGGGTATTGAGTGGGTATTTAAACAGTTTTTTAGTCATATCTGACCAATAAACTTGCTTAGTTTCTAAATTAAACGACCACGCACCTATTTGCGCCAAATCGCTCATGGTTTCTAGCATTCTTTCGTTTTTTTGCTGGCGGTCAAGCATTTTTAAAAAGAACAAAAATGCCCATGTAAGTAACGCACAAATAATAATTATTGCTAAACGTAATGGCCAAACTGCTGAGTTGGGTGGGCTCCAGCCCTGCTTGGGTGCAACGTATAACTGCCAGCTTCCGCCTTGAAAGTTTAACGAAAATGCGAGGGGATCTTGATTTAATATTGCGGCGTCACCAAAAAAAAACTCGCCTTTATCGCCCAGCCCATTTCTGCCTTGGAGTGCAACGTTATATTTTTCTTTAAGATCTAAAATTCCGGCGTTTTTATAAATTTTATTAATATCTAGAACAACAGAAAGTAATCCCCAAAAATTTTTATCAGGCGGGGTATAGACTGGCACACGCGCTATGAGTGCCTCACCTCCTTGCACTAGCGTTAACGGGCCAGCCATTATAATTGTGTTGGTGTCTCGCGCTTTAATAGCGTCAGCGCGTTGATTTTTATTCGCCAGCAAGTTGAGGCCCAGAGCCGCTTCATTTCCTTCAAGCGGGTAAGTCATTTTAATAATCATATTGGGTGCACCGCCAATATTTCTAAGCTCTTTTGATGTATTAAAAAGGGGGGCTGCAATTTGTGCAAAGCGTTCTTGATTTAAGTTAGGCTCTGCAGAAACAGCCACGCCTAAGCCGCGTACTAACTGAATGTTAGAAATTAAAATGGCTTCTAGTTGTGCTCTATAGGTGCTTACATCGGAGAGGATTTGAAGGCGATGAGCGTCTTTCACGCGAGTGTAATTAATGCGCTCTAGTACAACACTAATAAGCAGTAGTAGTGTCATCGATAACCAAAAAGTTCGGTTATAGTTGTGCGCACTTGCTTTTTTATTGTTAGTTGGTGGCATTAGCTACTATTGGCTTGAATTTAGGCTATTCCACTATAGCTATTTATTGTACAAATTAAAATGACGCTTATGCATAAGCGCCATTTTATTTTTATAGATAGCATTTTAAAACTATGAGTCGCTTACTTCACGCGCCCAATGATTTTGCTTAGCTACATGTAACTTACGGTAGCCATCAAGTAGCGCTGCATGCTTTTTAAAGCCTTCAAGCGATAAACCTGGGAAGGTTAAACCATTAAATAATGTACGGCCTTCAGCAATTTCAATTGCAAGCGCTACGTTGTCGCTACCAAACATTAAACCCAGTGCATCTTGGTAGTCGGCGTATTCACGCTCGTCATCGTATTTAATTTCAAGAATGGCTTTTAAGCAGCGGAAATGGCGCATTGCCTCTTCGTTTACTTGGCCTGTATGCAGTATCCAATCAACCCAATCAATTGCTTCTTCGCTGCCTGCGGCTAAACATAGGTGCGCTTTAAGCTCACCAATACGTAGCGTATGCCAAGGTGTATCGGCATCGGTTGCAAGGCCAATAAACTCTGCTGCGCGAATAATATCGCTGTGGCCGGCTTCCTCTAAGCTATCGTAAATGTCCATCCATTGCTCGGCATCGTACTTATCAAGCGATAGGAATGCTTCACGGAATTTAGCGCCTTCGTTGTTGTTACGCCAAATTAGTTCATCTACTGGGTAAATGTCTGACATGCCCGGTACTAAAATTCGACATGCATACACGTTTAAGTGCGTGTAATCCATAATGTAAATGTCGTGGTTCATGCTGTGGATTAAGTCAGTACAGAAGTTGTATTCTTGCTCTGTTGTGCCGCTAAAGTCCCAATGAACAAAGTCAAAATCAGGCGTTGCACGGAAAAAGTCATGCGATATTAAACCGCTAGAATCAATAAAGTGCAGTTCAATGTTTTCAGGCGTTGCTACTTCGTCGTTATCAAATGTAGCCGGTTGGAACACATCAAGCTGATCAAGGCGACGACCTTGTAAAAGTTCTGTAACGGTACGCTCAAGGGCTACTTCAAATGAAGGGTGAGCACCAAACGATGCAAATACAGAGCCATCTGTTGGGTTAATCAGCGTTACGCTCATTACTGGGTATTTACCGCCTAGTGATGCATCGGCAATACGTAAATGAAAACCATGGCTACGCAGTTCTTCACACGCTTCGTGAATTTGTGGGTACTGCTTAACAACCTCTTCAGGCACGATTGGTAAACAAATGCCTTCAGCAATAATACGGTTTTTAATAGCGCGTTCAAATACTTCAGACAAGCCCTGAACTCGCGCTTCAAACTTGGTGTTACCTGCGCTCATACCGTTAGATACAAAAATATTACCAATCACGTTTACTGGAATGTACACGTCTTGGTTATCGCGTTGGCGCGTGTATGGCAATGTACAAATGCCGCGCTCGTTATTACCAGAGTTAAAATCAAAAAGGTGTGATGCGTTAAGTTCGCGCTCTGGGTCAAAGTAATCCCACAGGCTTTCATCCATTATGCCCTCAGGCACTTCTTCACCTTCTACTTTAAACCATTTTTCGTTTGGGTAATGAGTAAACTCGCCGTTGGCAAATTCTTCACCTAGGTAAAAGTCAGCAAAAAAGTAGTTACAGCTTAAACGCTCAAAATATTCACCAAGTGCAGAAGCAATAGATGCTTTATCAGTTGCACCTTTACCATTAGTAAACATAACACCGCAGTCGCTATCTTTTATATGAACCGAATAACAGTTAGCTACAGGGTTAAGCCAAAGCGCCTCTTCAACATTAATGTTTAGGGCTTTTAGCTTGTTTTGCATGGTAGAGATTGACGATTCTAAATCGCGGTCTTTACCTTTGATAAACGTTTTTTCAGTCATATTGATCTCAACTAGTTCTGCACGATGTGTGGAAGTGACATTATCGTGGATTTTGATGTTTATTTCATCCTTTGCGAGCAAGATCATGATTATTTAATAAATCTGTGGTTATTATATAAGCAACGCAAAGGGTGAAAGGGCAACTCAATGTATAAACTAATCAAACGCTTGTTGTTATTAATTGTAATTTTAGGGCTGAGTGGCACCGCTGTTGTGTATGGGGTACTTAGCTTAAGTTTACCTGCACTTGATGGCAACGGGCGCAGCATGGCAGTGAATGACCCCGTTAAAATTTCCCGTGATACATTGGGCCAAGCTGTTATCAACGCTAAAAGCCGTAACGATGCCGCTTATGGCTTAGGGTATGCGCACGGACAGGACCGATTTTTTCAAATGGACCTACTTAGGCGTAATGCTGCAGGAGAGCTAAGTGAATTATTTGGTAAAGCCGCTGTTGAGCTTGATAAAAAAATGCGTTTTCATCAACTACGAAAACGTAGCCTCGCTATTTTAAATACCTTACCAGAGCGCGATAAACAGCTGTTAAAAAGTTATGCTCAAGGCGTAAACGAAGGTTTAGCCCAAGTAGGGTATGCAAGCTTTGAATATATACTTACCGGCGCAACTCAAAAACCGTGGCAAAGCGAAGACAGCTTATTAGTGATTTTTAGTATTTACTTAGATTTACAAAGCATGACATTTAATCGCGATCAAACTTTGATTCAATTAGAGCAAATATACAGTAAAAATATGGTTGATTTTTTAACGCAACCTAGCCAGTACCAAGCTGCGCTTGATGGTAGTAAATTAGCCCCATTTGCAGGTGAATTACCCATTCTTACATCGCAAACGACTCATGTTGCAAGCCACATTGAAGCCCCTCAAGAGCTTGGTAGTAATAATTGGGCCGTTACCGGAGAGCTTACAAAAACAGGAGCTGGTATGGTGTCTGACGATATGCACTTATCAATGGCGGTGCCCGTTATTTGGTACAGAGCGCAGCTTAATTACACGCAAAATGGTGAACAATCTCAAATAACAGGCGTATCACTTCCTGGCACTCCTGCCATTGTAGTGGGAACCAATAATAAAATTGCATGGGGTTTCACTAACGGTTATTTAGATACTGCCGATTGGATTGAGCTAAATAGCGATAGCAAAACATGGCTTGTTGATGAGCCTATTTTATTACCAGAAGGAGGCGTTGAGACTTACTCGCTAACAATGAGTAAATACGGCCCAGTAAAATACATTAACGATAAGCCTTATGCGCTTAGTTGGGCAGCGCATCAACCTTATGCGGTTAACATGCAGCTATTAAAGCTTGAGCAAGCAGATACTGTGGACGATGCGCTCGCCCTTGCAAGTAATGTGGGTATACCTGTACAGAATTTAATGGTTGTTGATGACCTAGGTAATGCGGCATGGAAAAATATAGGCGGTATTCCGGCGCGTACAAATGTCAGTGAGTTAAGTGTAAATGCACAGCACTACTCTGCACTCTTTGAGCAAAACGAAATTAATCGCCCATTTGTTAAAAACCCACCCAGCGGGCGATTATGGACAGGAAACTCTCGGGTTGTATCTGCCAGCGACAACGCACGTTTTGGTAATGGCGGCTACGCATTAGGTGCACGTTCAAGCCAAATTCGTGACCGTTTATTTGAAAAACAAACCTTTGCCGAGAGCGACTTTTACGCACTACAGCTTGATAACCAAGCCCGCTTTTTAATGCCATGGCATGAGTTGTTACTCAAGCAGTTAAAAACCAATGAGGTTAAAAATGCGAAGTACATCACAGAGCTTGAAAACTGGCAGCAATGCGCATGTGCTTCTTCGGTAGGCTATACCCTGGTTAAACGCTATCGCGACGAAGTTATTAACCTTGTGTTTAACCATATTGAAGTCACTCTTAATGAGTATGAGGGCACACTTAAGCCTATCAAACGTGGGTTAGAGCCTGCGCTGTGGCAACTTATTAATAATAAGCCTGCATCTTGGATTAACCCTCAATTTAATAGTTGGGACGAACAATTAGCGGGCGCTTTTGATCACACTGTAAATAAATTGAGTGAGCAATTTGGCACTAATATAAAACAGTGGCAGTGGGGTAAAGTAAATGAGCTGGTAATCGAACATCCTTTTGCAAAGCAAATCCCTTTATTGGCAAAGTTACTTAATATGCCAACCGCTGCAGGATTTGGTGACTCCTATATGCCTGCGGTGCAGGGGCGGAGTTTTGGTGCATCACAACGTTTTATTGCTCAGCCAGGGCATTTAGAACATGCTATTTTAAGCGTGCCAGGTGGCCAATCGGGTCACCCGCTATCAGAGTTTTATAGAGCTGGTTTTAGTGACTATATTGAAGGGAAGCAAACTGCGCTATTACCACAAACGCTAATGCATCAAATCGTTATCTCACCAAAGTAGTGTGAGCCAAAATGTAAGTAATCACGTTCTATATAACTCTAACAATGGAGAACTAAAATGAAAAAATTACTACCCGCGTTAATAACAGGTTTACTACTGAGCGCATCGGCTCATGCAGACGATAACCCCGTTACCGCAGAAAAATTAAGTGAAAGTGTATATGTACTATTTGGACAAGGTGGCAACATTGCTGCAAGTGTGGGTGATGACGGCATTTATATTATTGACGATCAGTTTGCCAAACTCTCAGACGATATTAAAAAAACCATCAGCGACTTAAAGCCTGGTAGCGCCGAATTTGTAATTAATACCCATCACCATGGCGACCATACCGGCGGCAATGAAAATTTTGCTAAAGCAGGTGCACATGTCATTGCGCACGACAATGTCCATAAGCGTTTGAAAGAAAAGCATGGTGAGGGTTCTAAATTTTTACCTCGTATTAGTTTTGGTCACGATTTAAAACTTCATTTTAATAACGAACACGCACACGTTGTGCATTACAAACATGCCCATACCGATGGTGACTCAGTTATCTTTTTTAGTAACGACAACATAGTTCACATGGGTGATATTTATTTTAATTTTGGTAGCTTACCGTTTGTTGATGTAGATAGTGGCGGCAGTGTTGATGGAGTATTAGCTGCGGTTGACGATGTTATTAACCAAATTGACGATAATACTCAAGTTATTCCGGGGCATGGTCCAGTAAGTGACCGTTCAGGGCTGATAACGTATCGTAAGCTGGTGCAAAAAGCCAAAGATGTTATGCTTAAGGCAATGCAAAACGATGCAAGTTTGCAGCAAGTACTTGACGCCGACCCATTATCAGAGCTGGGTCTTAAATATGCAAAATGGCTACCAAAAGAGCGAGTAACCACATTGTTTTATCGTAGCTTAAAGTAACTTGCAAAGTGAGTTAGCACGCATAATATAGTTTATTAAGCTGAGCATTTGTTCAGCTTTTTTGTTCCCATGCCCCAAGGAGTTGTGTATGTCGGCAGAAAAAACCCACCTAGAAATTTGTAACTTGACCAAAGAGCAGTACCCACAAATAAAAACGCTAATGGATCAAGCTTACCCAGACTTAGGTGGCGCATGGCCAAGCCATACCATTTTTAGATTAATCGATCAGTTTCCAGAAGGGCAAATAGGCATAGTAGATGACGGCGTGCTGGTGGGTTTAGCACTAAGCGTGCAAGTAGACTACGCCCGCTTTTCAAATCCGCATACCTACGAAGACATTGCTGACGGCCATGACCGTGTATTCAGCGATACCGATGGCGATGCGCTATACGGTTTGGATGTTGCCATTAGCGAAACTCACCGAGGTATGCGTTTAGGGCGTCGCCTTTATGATGCCCGTAAAGAATTGTGCCGCCAATATAACTTACGCGCTATTTTAGCGGGTGGCCGTATTCCGCGTTATTACAATCACAGCAGTGAAATGACGCCAATGGAATACATTGAAAAGGTTGACCAAAAAGAGCTTTATGACCCAATTTTAAGCTTTCAGCTTTCTAACGACTTTCAGGTAAAGCGATTACTAAAAAAGTACCTACCAGAGGATCAAGAGTCTGTAGGTTACGCCACCTTACTTGAGTGGAATAACATAATGTACGAGCCAACCGACACCGTACTCGAATCGACTAAATCGATAGTGCGAGTAGGCGCAGTGCAGTGGCAAATGCGTTGTGTTGAGTCGGTTGAAGAAATGCTCAAGCAGGTAGAGTACTTTGTAGATACGGTATCTGACTACAAAAGTGACTTTATTTTATTTCCTGAATTTTTTAACGCGCCGCTGATGGGGTTAACTGAGCAAAGCAATCAAACTGAAGCAATCCGCTATTTAGCCGAATACACCGAAACGTTTAAAAACGCCATGTCTCGTATGGCAATAGAATATAACGCCAACATTATTACTGGTTCTATGCCACTTGCCGAAGACGACAAAATTTATAACGTAAGTTATTTATGCCACCGTAGCGGTAAAATAGACGAGCAGCGCAAAATACATATAACCCCGCATGAACAAAATGATTGGGTTATTCAAGGCGGCGACAAAATTGCCGTGTTTGATACTGATGCTGGGCGCGTTGGTATTCAAATTTGTTACGATGTAGAGTTCCCAGAGCTTTCACGCATATTAGCTAAGCAAGGGCTTGATATACTGTTTGTGCCGTTTTGGACCGATACTAAAAATAGTTATTTACGGGTTCGCCATTGTGCACAAGCACGGGCAATCGAAAACGAATGTTATGTTGTTATTGCAGGTTCAGTGGGTAACTTACCGCAAGTAGAAAGCCTAGACGTACAGTACTCGCAATCGGCAGTACTGACGCCATCTGACTTTTCGTTCCCGCATGATGCAACATTAAATGAAGCCACACCTAATACTGAAATGTTACTATTTAGCGACCTCGATATGGATAAGCTAAAAATTCTTCATAGCGAAGGGACAGTGCGTAATTTAAAAGATCGCCGCGAAGATTTATACGACGTAATTTTGAAAAAGAGAGATGTTTAATGGCTTGGGTTTATTTAGTCATTGCCGGCTTGCTTGAAATAGGCTGGCCAATTGGTTTAAAAATTTCACAAAATCCCGACACACGCTGGCAGGGAATAGCAATGGCCATTGCATTTTTAACAGCCAGTGGTTTTATGTTGTGGCTTGCACAAAAGCAAATATCAATGGGGACTTCCTATGCCGTATGGACAGGTATAGGTGCTGCGGGTACGTTTTTAGTGGGTATATTACTTTACGGTGATGCAGCCACGTTTGGGCGTATTGCTGGTGTGCTTATGATCATTTGCGGTGTGATAACGCTAAAAATCAGCTCTTAAAAAAAGCGCTTAACATTCGCTTTAAACGTTATATGCAGCCTATAGTAGCGCAGGTAAAAGCCTGCGCTTTTTTATGTTCTCAATTTGGTAACATCACTAAAATAGCGGCAATGGCTATAAGTATTAAGCCTGCTGAGTCTTGCTTTTTAAGCGGTTGTTTTAACCAAAGTACAGCAATTAGCATAGTAAAAAATACTTCAATCTGCCCAAGCGTTTTAACATACGCCACATGCTGTAAACTCATTGCGCTAAACCAGCCAATAGAGCCTACACAGCTAAAAATACTAATTGCGGCAGTAGTGCCTTTATATTGCCAAAGTTTGCCAACAGTGTGTGGCTCTTTTAGTAATAAATAGCCAAGTAATATAAGCGTTTGTAGGCTTATTACAAACAGTAAAACCCATGCAGCCGAGTGCGGAAATAATAACCCTGAGTTTAAGCTCGCTTCACGTACCCACAGCGATGTAAGGGCAAAGCTGGTACCACAGGCAAGGCCCAGTAACGCTGTTTTAGCATCAAAGTGTTTTACGCTGGTTATACCGCTAAGTAAAAGCACCGCAATAGCGCCTAAAAATACACCCAGCCAACCAAGTAGGCTAAGCGCAGAGCCAAAAAACAATACCCCTAAAATAGCCGCTACTAAGGCTTCACTCTTGGCAAGGCCTGCACCTATGGCGTAATTATTCATTTTAAACAGTTTTACCATTAAGCCGGTGGCGAGTATTTGCATAATACTTGCGCCAATAATAAATCCCCAAAAGGCATTATTAAAGGTAGGCATGGCGGTATCTTGATATTGATACAAGCCGTACAAATACAAGGCAGCAATGGGGCCGGCTAAAATAAAGCGCGAAAGCGTTACGCCAGCCACACTTGCATGTGAGCTTAAATTACTTTGCAGGGCATTTCGCCATGCTTGCATAAAAGCGGCTAAAAAAGTGAAAAAGATCCAGGTCATGGTATTCGTCGATAAAAATAAGGTCTTTACGTTAGCAATCTTTGATTATTAAAGCGACGCATTAAAGGTGATAGTGAATATTCATCACCTGCGACATTATGCCGCACTGCTTTATGAGTAAACTTAGCTATAGTAAGTGTGATGTTATTGTTTAGCCGCCAGCGTTTGTCATAAAACGTATTGGCGGCTTTTTTTGTGCGTGTATGGTATATGTATTGCTCAAATTATCAGATTTTATAATAAGAGAATAAACTATGACGACATTAGTAGTATGCGCATTATTGGCTGTATTAATGCCTTATTTTGCAAAAGTGCCGGTTGCGATGGCAATGGCAAAATTAGGTCGATACGATAATAAACATCCTAGGGCGCAACAAGCAAAACTAACTGGCTTTGGTGCTCGGACGCTCGCTGCTCATCAAAATTGTTTTGAATCACTCGCTGTTTTTGCTGTTGCTATTGCAGTGGTATTTGGTACTAACTCGGTAAACGCAATAACCGAAACCTTGGCGGTTACTCATATAGTCTCACGCATTTTGTATTGTATTTTTTATTGGTTGAACTTAGATATTATACGTTCGCTTGTATGGTTTATTGGCTTAGGTACTGCCATTGCCATGATTGTAGTGAGTATTTAATTTTATTGTTAAAACCACAAAGCAAGCGGCCTAAAAGGGCGCTTGCTTTGTGTTCTTGTATCACCCAACAGCACTAATGCGATACTTTAATTCGCTCTATTAAATCGGTATGTGCAACCTCGCTGTTTATGGCAAAATCGAGCTGTACAAGTACGTCATTAAAGCCTGCCCTAGAGGTTTTATACTCCCACTTTGCCAAGGCTTCCTTGGCTGCTTTATCAAAAACGTCTGACGGCTTAGATTGAATGACACTAATGTTTTTTGTTCTGCCATTAGCTGCAATATCGTATTTTAACACCACAGATCCGCTAATGCCTTGCTTAGCGGCTTGGGCTGGGTAGTGAGGCTCAATGCGAATTATTGGTGAAATATGCTCTTCTTTAGCGCCCTCTGTTTGTGGTTGCTTTGCAATAGCGAGCGTGCTTAAAATACTTGCTGCAACTAGCAGTAAGCCACCTTTGGCAAAGCGAGAGCTACTGCCACTGTGCTTTATATTGGTAAGTCGTTGTAACATGGTTTTTTTATCTCCGTAGTGTGAATAAGCCATTAGTCCTGCGGGCGTTGCTGCCGCGCAGTTCACTAAGGCTTTGCTGTATAAAATGTGTTGCTGTGTGTTTTTATTGGCAAGTACCCGTTCATCACAAGTCAGCTCTTGTAGGCGGCGCATGCTTGCGTAACAAAACCAAGCGAGTGGGTTAAACCAAAGTAAAATAGTGGGTAGCAGCATGAATGCGTTTGTTAGGTTGTCTTTGCGTTTAATGTGTACGTTTTCGTGCTCTAAAATAAGCGCCAATGTGGCTTTATCAAACTGGGTATTATAATCACTGGGCAGTACTAGCTTGCTTTGAAAAATACCCACCACCATTGGTGTGGCTACATGTTGGCTGATATAAGTTTTAGCACTTGTGGTAAGTGTATGGTTAAAGTGTGTTAGCTCAGTTAACTGCAGGCTTTTAACAAAACGAGTATGTGTAATAAAACTAGCTATTAATAACCCCGCAGTAATAAGTACATACATAAGTGCCCAGCTAATACCCATTTCATGTGTAAAAGGCTGATTAGGGGTAATTAAGTAATGGCTAATATTGCTATTTTGCAGTGGTTTAATCGCATTGGGTAAATTAGCGATAACTAATGCCGCAGGCATTAACCACGCTAACTTGTATACAAACCGCACGCCAAGGGTTTTTAAACCAAATCGCTCGAGTAAAATAAATCCACAAAACAAAATACTCAATAGTAGTTGTTGCTCAATTAACCAATTAAACCCAGTTTGAATATCCATAGCTAATCCTTACTTTTGGTTTTTTTCCCAGTCATCAATGACTTTTTTAAGCTCATTTATATCTTGCTGCGAAAGCTGCTCTGATTTAGCAAACCCGCTTACCAGCGGCGCTATACGGCCACTAAAAAAGCGCTCAATAAAGTTTTCGCTCTCTTTGAGGGTGTAGTCGGCGCGCTCCATACAGGGAGTATAAATATATTGGCGGCCGTCTTTTTCAAAGGTCAGTGCGCCTTTTTTAACTAATCGACCCAGTAGGGTTTTAATGGTTTTTTCGTGCCATTGCTTATCATCGCTTAAGCGCTCAATAATTTGGCTCGCGGTGGCAGGGTAATTAATCCAAAGCGCATCAAGCACGTCGAACTCTGCTTTTGATAACTCAATCATTTTATTGCCTACAAATGTAATCTTTAATTGAAGACTACACCTGTAATCTATTTTTGCAAGGTTATTTTTTAACTTTTTGCGGTGTAATTAAGCGATTTGGTATTAGATTTTCGAAATATCAGCTTTATTAATTTGTATGGAGTGGTTTTCAGGTAGGTTTAGGTTTGAGAGAGCGAGTTCGCTAAATTGCACTCTAAATAAATCAATTACTTTAAAGCCGCAGTAATGCGCCATTTTACGTATTTGCCTGTTAAGCCCTTGTTTTAAAATAATACTAAATTGATTGTCAGCTATTTTAGTTACTTCACACGGTAAGGTTATTTGTTTATCAACGGGGATACCTGCAGCCATTTTTTCACAAAACGCGTTATTAATCGGTTTATTTACCGTGACTAAATAACGTTTAGGCTGGTGGAAGTCAGGGTGAATAAGTTGATTACAAAAGTCACCGTCGTTGGTCAAAATAAGCAAGCCTCGAGAGTCTTTATCTAATCGGCCAATGGGGTAAACCCGGGTGAGGGTAGGTAAGTGGTGAATAAGGCTGGCGGGGTCATTTTCATTTAATTTGCAGTCAATACCTACAGGCTTGTGGTACGCAAAATAAACTAAATCGGCTGCCCCTTTAACTACTTTGCCATTAACTATTATGTCGTCTTGCTCATCAACGTGATCAATATGATTGGCTGGGCGATTATTTACCGTTACTACCCCTTCATCTATTAAACGCGATGCCTGTTTACGCGAGCACACGCCTGCATGAGCAATGTATTTAGCAAGGCGGATTTTGGTGCTCATAAAGTGTTCTCGTTAGTTGGCAATAAAAAACTGATCGCGATTATAGCAAAGCTGCGTATCGATAGAGCGATATTTAATTAAGGTGAACAAAAATGGGTATGAAATTTTCTGAACTAAAAAATCATGAGCCGCTACAAAAAGTAGTTGTTCACTCACTTGAAATGGCGCTTTATCAGGTTTCTGTGATCATTAATAATGTTGAATATTATGTAACAGAGGAAGACGGCGAATTTGTAAGAGCTGTAAGCCCGCTGCATGTACAAAAGCGGTTTGAAAAAATAGCGTACGCACAAATGATGCTTCGCCACACAAGCGCATACGATGAAATGTGCGGGCAGCCCGAAAAAACTTCTAGCAACTTACTTGAAGTGCCTTTCGGTAAAAATAATCTTTTTTAATTAAGTGTGTTTGCTAATATCGCTTTTTTAGGAGCGGTATATGTATCAATTAAAATCTGATAACAGTGATGCGTTAAACTCAACTTTACGTAATAAAATAGTTGATTTTAATGCCAAGCATTTCGATGCGCAAAGAGTGCCACTCGGCTATAAATTTGTTGATAATAATAACGAACTAATGGCTGGTATTAGTGGTTGCGTATTTGGCAATTGGCTAATTATAAATTGGCTTTGGTGCAGTGAAATCGCTCGTAATGAAGGCCTTGCAGGGCAGTTGCTCACAGAATTAGAGCAAGCTGCAATATTGCTAGGCGCTAAAAAAGCCCAGCTAGACACTCTCGACTTTCAAGCAAAACCTTTTTATGAAAAACGCGGATACAGCGTAAAGTATCAACTTGATAACTACCCACTTTGCGGCACCCGCTATTTTATGGAAAAACCACTTTAATTTATAACATAACTCAAGTTTTTTAATCGGAGCCCAGTTACTTCGCTGTTAAAGGCTCGCCCTCAAACGTAACACCTAAAAATGGTGTCGCCTCTGGCGCTAACATAAACGTGCGAATGTTCATATGATCGTCGCCGTTAGGGTTTTTAAGCACCTCATCGCGGTAAAACTTACCAAAGCAATCAAGAGTGTTTTGCTTGCTAAGCCCATTGAGTTTTGCAAACGCAAAAATTTTACATGAACCGTTATTTTCACTCGCTGAGCTCAGCAACCCGTGGTTATTAAAGGCACAAGCAGTAAAATCGTAATTGGCTTCAATCACCGCCATTGTATCGGTAAATTGAATGTTTTTTGGGTTCTCAGCCAGCTGTTGTAAGAAGTCGAGTAATAACATAAGTATTCCTATTTAAAATTTAGTTATTGTTCATAAGTTCAGCACTAATTAACAGGCCATCATAAGTATGAAAATAACCATTCCATAGTTCAGAAGTAAACTCTGCTTTATCTAAAAACTCATCGTACTCACCTATGCTTGACAATGAATCTGTAAAACCTTCGTATTTAACGCCCGCAAATTGCCAAGCAGAACTTTTTTTAAAGTAATTAGCTAACGCTTTTAGCTTAATGTTTTTAGTTGAAAAAGGTTCGATTAGTTTTATTTTTGAAATGTAGCCAGCATTATCATATAAAAGTTCATTGCAGTTCGTTATGATAATTTTTTCATGATCTGCGTTTAATAGTTCAAGTGTAAAATTGCTTCTGTTTTTCTTTATATAGTCGTCAACTAAACCATTACCTCCGTAGCAATTACTATTACCTTTAATGCTTTTTACGAGAGTACCTTGCGAAATGCCTGCTATTTGCTGCTGTGTTTCAGTCATACTTTTTTTGTACGTAGCAGTATTTATACTTGAGAAGCTCTGTTTAAGTTTGCTAATAAGTTGAGTTGTTAATGCTGTATTTAACTTAATGGGCTCATGCGAATCTAAGTGTATTTCTAATTCTTTATTTGTTAAAGGCAACTCATTGTTTAACATCATAGGAAGTAAATTTATGTGAAATTGGTAGCCTACAAGTTTGCTATCGATAAAGTGAAAAGCGTGATTTCTGCCGTATATGAGTATCTTCTTATTTTCACTGCCTAATTCTAAACTTGCTAACCCTAATGCTGAACGTGTTTGCTCAAGGCTTTGCCCTAGTTGCTGCCCAAAAAACAAAGACGGTGTCACACGCATATCATTAAATTCTTTAAACTTAGGTCCGTTACTCATATTTACCGTAAACTCTATTTTTTTCCTTTAACAATATGAGTTTTCCCTTGTTTGTGTTTCCCCGCGATGAACATATCTTCGGTAATGGCTTTTTGTTTATTACAGTTTTTAGACGGTGTAAATGAGCCCACGTAATCTAGATGCCCAGTGACCTTACTAAATGATGAATTATTTTTGCGGGATGAAATCTCTAATTGAAATTGATCTACAACATGTACGCTTTCAGCATTTATACCTTTGTTATTGTACTTTTCGATTGCTTTGCTTCTAAGTCGTCTTTTTTCAGACGTTTTATCGTTTAGATTTGAAAGCTTTGTGCTTAACTTTACTTCAATAGTTTCAGACGTAGGCTTACAGCTTTTGTCTTTGAAAAAGAAGTCAACCGCATTGGCTTTAGAGTGACAAAGTAAAAGCAGGGCTAATAAGATAAATCGCATATCAATTCCTTTTGTTTGTTTAGCAGTCAACTGTAACGTATATGTTTATTCATTTATAGATAATTTCATTCAACCAAAAGAGATTGTTTAGAGTTTGCCTTTTGATAAAGATGTAAGTACGGTAATTAAAAGGATTAATATAACTATATGCTTAGAATGAAAAATTACTTTTTTTACTATCGTTATTATTGTTTGGTTGCACTCCAAGTGAAACTGATACATTAAATGAAATGTATCAAACAGCCAAAAAGGAAAAAGATTTAATAAAACTTCAAAACTCTCTGCATAACTTAAGTGCTCTCGAATCTGATACTTGGCAAGACGAGTACATCAGTATTACTCAGTCCAACGAAAATATAAAATTAGCAAATGAGGCGCTGAGTCTAGGCCAACTTCACGACGCATTAAATTATGCAATAAAGTCATCGCAGACTTTTTACAGTAAGCAAGCGAGTGAAGTTGTGAGTGAAGTAAATAAAAAAGCAGTGAACCTAAAAAAGTTATACATCGAATTAAATACGCTAGATAAACAAAAAGATTCACTCAATAAGCGCATAGCAATGATTCACGAGCAAGATCCAAAAAATTGGAACATCATTGAATTTAATATGCTGTTGGTCGACTTAATTAATATAAAAAACATTTTCGCCAAGTTAGCGTCAAAGCTTAGCAAAGTAATAAATGAAGGGGGTATTTATGTCGAGGCTAGTGAGCAAACTAATAGACAGCTAGCATTGTTAGACGATTCTATTAATATATTGCTTTCTCAGGTAGTTAAGCCAGTAAGCCATGGGCTTATTAAGTTTAGCGTATCTACATCTGAGCAAACCCTCTTAAACCTTAATCACTTTTCAGATAAAAACGTGCCAAGTATGATGGCTTCCTACTACAAAAAGTTTAATGTTGAGAACAAAAAATATACTGATTTACTTGAAAACGCTCATTTAGTGACTTTCCAAAATAACTACCAAGGCGCTATCAATATTTCAAATTTTTATAGTCTTTACAGTGAGCTCTCTAACCCGCCTGAAACATTCGAAAACTACGAAAAAATAATACAGTCAAAGCAAGTTGACGTACTTGCTATAGCCGACAAAGCTGAGCCTTATACACGTTTAAATTCTAAAATTACAGTATATAAGGCTCATTTTCTTACCGCGTTTTATGAAGATTTACAGCAGTTTATGAATGAATAAAATGCGTTAATGCGTGAATATTGGTGATTTCTACGTCGGCTAGTCCTTTGTAGTTATACTTAGCGTTTTGATCGTTTAACCACACTGATTGGCAACCTGTGTTATTGGCGCCTTGTACGTCGGTATCTAAGCTATCACCAATATGGAGTATGTCGCTTTTGGTGACTTTTAAGTGCGCAGCTGCTTTATCAAATAAGGTGCTATGAGGTTTAGCTTTACCGTGCATGCCCGCTTGTAGCACTAGCTTAAACTTATTGTGTAAATTAAAGCGTTCTATTTCAACATTGCCATTGGTTATGGCGATTAAGGTAAAATGTTGCGCTAAGTTATCAAGTAGCACTAATACGTCGTCGCTGACTACAATGTTACTGCGTGCATCGGCAAATGCGTTATAGGCGTTACTAGCGTGCAGTGCTACTTCTTGTTCAGTAAATCCTAACTTTGATAGTGCTAAACGCAATGTGTGCTTGCGCCACTGCGTTACATTGTCTTTTAGCTCGGGCTGTTGCAGAGCGGCAAGTTGCCGGCATTGTTGCCAGTATTGAGGGCCTTTTTCTTGGTAGCGTGGTAATGCATTTAAGTAATTTTGTTGGGCGCTAACGGCTGCTTTTATAATTGGGTGGTTGTTGTATAGCGTGTCGTCTAAATCAAAGCTCATGACAGAAAAAGGGCGTATTGCACGATTAAATCGGATCATTATAATTTCCTAATCAGTTTGTTTTTTAGCGCGCGGGTGGGTGTTGTCGTACACTTTGGCTAAATGCTGAAAATCTAAATGGGTATACACTTGTGTGGCCGACAAGCTACTGTGGCCAAGCAATTCTTGTACAGCACGTAAATCACCCGACGATTCTAAAATATGTGATGCAAATGAATGGCGTAATTTATGCGGATGCACCTGTGAGCTAATACCTTGCTTTATTCCCCACTCTTGCATACGCAAACGCACTTGGCGAATTGAAATACGATTTTTTTGGCTACTTAAAAATACACCTGGCTCGTCTGGCTTTGCAAACTGAGGGCGCACGGTTAACCATTTTTTTAATGCGTCTAATGCCTTTGTTCCCACGGGAATAAGGCGTTCTTTGTTACCTTTACCGCGAACTAATATTTCGCCACTTTTGGCATTAATATCTTGCATGTTAGCGCCAACTAACTCGCTAATACGTAAACCTGATGAATACATAAGTTCCATCATAGCTTTGTCTCTTATTGCCAAAGGGTCGTCGTCAGGAATTTCGAGCAAGCGAGCCATTTGATCAACGTCGAGGTTTTTAGGTAAAGGCTTGGCAAATTTGGGGCCTTTAATGCCGGTAGCAGGATTGTGATAATGCGATTGCTGCGCAATATTTTTAGCTTTTAAAAACTTATATAAACTTCTGATACAGCTCAATTTTAAGCTAATGGTTCGGCCACTTAGTTGTTTGGCGCGTAAAGCCATACTGTAACGGCGAATATGCTCTGCTTGTACGCCAAACCAGTCATCGCATAATTTATTAAAATAAAGGGCTGCAAAACCAAGTTGGCTAACATACTGATTTACAGTGTGCGCTGAATATTGTTTTTCAAATTTTAGGTAGTCGCTAAATAGCGTAATGGGTGTGCGCCAGTTGTCACTTAATTCGCTTATATTAGGCGCATCATCACTCATGCGAGTTTTTGTAACCTTAACTGCAGGGCACTAATAAAATCCAAAACGAACAGGTTGTCTTGTGCGGGTTCAAAATGGTTCACGTTGTTGCTGCCAAACGCGAGTATGGCAATAGGTTGCTTTTCATCACCAATTAAATAAATAGCCGCAGATTGCGTGTCATCACTAAATAATAGAGTCCGTTCTTGCGCTGTAATACGGCCTAAGTAATGTCCAGAGTTTGTGAGGCGGTGTTCAATAAGCTCATCGTAGTCAGTGCTGTATTTTATTAATTTAAAGTCACTTATGTCGTTATTTGAACACACAATGGCGTGTAAATTTTTAGCGATGGTATCAAAATCGTCATGGCTCCAAAGCTGGCGATGGCATTGGCTGAGGAGACGGTATACGAGCTCATTTTGAACTGCGTGCTGGCTCATTGTCTCGATTTGATTTTTTAAACGCGTATTGTGTTCACGTAATTGGCGCTGTTGAATATGAACTAATGACGTTGCCCCTTGCGCTTGCTGCTGAAGGTCTAGCTGAGCAAGCACGTTTGGGTGTTTAACTAAAAAGTCAGGATTTGCGAGTAAGTAGCTAGTAATTTGCTCTTCATTTAGCTCGCTCATAACGCGACTTGTCCATCGAATACGTGTTCAGCAGGGCCTGTCATTCGTACTGGATGACCTTCTCCACTCCAACGTATTTGAAGTGTCCCACCAGGTAGGTCGACTTGTACCGCGCTTGAAAGCTTGCTTTGCATATGGCCAATGACCATAGCAGCACACGCGCCAGTGCCGCATGCGAGCGTTTCGTTTACGCCGCGCTCCCATACTCTTAGCTTTATATGCTCTTGCGATATAACTTGCATAAAGCCAATGTTAGCGCGTTGTGGAAAACGTTCGTGGTTTTCAAGCAGTGGACCCAATACATCAACCTGCGCTGTCGCAATATCGTCAACTTCAAGTACACAGTGTGGGTTCCCCATAGATACTGCGCCACTAAATACGGTGTGTTCTTCAGCCCTTATAATGTAGGTGAGTTCACGTTTGCTGGCTTTGAGCGGTATTTTGCTTGGCTCGAAATTAGGATGCCCCATGTTAACCGTAACTTGGCCGTCTTTTTCTATATAGAGCGTTAAGTTACCCGATTTGGTTGATACACTAATTTTATGTTTGTTAGTCAGGCCTTTCATACGCACAAAACGTGCAAAGCAACGTGCACCATTACCGCACTGTTCTACTTCGGTACCATCGGCATTAAAAATACGATAATGAAAATCAAGATCGGGAGAGTATGGTGCTTCAACCATGAGTAATTGGTCAAAGCCAATGCCAAAGTGGCGATCAGCCAGTTTTTTTATTTGATCTCGTGATAAAAATACATTTTGTGTAATGTTATCAATAACAACAAAGTCGTTGCCTAAGCCGTGCATTTTGGAAAAATTAACTAACATAGCGCTCTAATTCGTGTTTGCTCTGTGGTAATCATGCCACAGAGCAGCTAGTTGGCAAAAACGTTTATGGTAAAATTTTCTCACCTTGATAAAGACTCTCAATGGTTTCACGTTCGCGAATAAGATGGTGCTGTTCACCGTCTACCATTATTTCAGCTACGCGTGGGCGAGAGTTATAGTTTGAACTCATAGTAAAGCCATATGCCCCAGCACTTCGCTGCGCGAGTAAATCGCCTTGTTTCAGCGCCAGTTCTCGGTCTTTTCCTAAAAAGTCACCGGTTTCGCACACGGGGCCAACAATATCAAAGTTGTGAGTTGGCGTATCGTCATCACGAACCGACACAGGTATAATTTTTTGCCACGCTTGATAAAGAGAAGGGCGAAGCATATCGTTCATGCCAGCATCAACAATGGCAAAAAATTTACTTTGGTTTTGTTTAATAAACTCAACTTGCGTAATTAATACCCCTGCGTTTGCAGCAATGGCACGACCTGGTTCAAAAATAAGTTCTAAATGGCGGTAGTTTTCTAGGCGAGCTGTTACTTGCTCTGCGTATTCACTAGGATGAGGTGGTTGTTCGTTGTCGTAAGGAACACCTAACCCACCACCTATGTCTAAATGGCTTAATTCTATCCCGACATTTTTTAGCTCATCTATTAGCGCAAGGAGTTTGTCGAGCGCTTCTAAAAACGGCTTTACTTCGGTTAACTGCGAACCAATATGGCAATCTACGCCTATTATGTTTAAGCCAGGTAAAGCAGCGGCTTGTTGATAAACACTTACAGCGGTTTGAATATCAATGCCAAATTTGTTTTCTTTAAGGCCAGTAGAAATATAAGGATGCGTTTTTGCATCTATATCGGGGTTAACGCGAATAGAAATTGGCGCTACTAAGTTAAGCTCACACGCAACCTCTGAGATACGCTCTAATTCAGAGGCCGACTCGACGTTAAAACATTTAATCCCTAATTTTAATGCATACGCTATTTCGTCAGCGGTTTTTGCAACGCCTGAAAATACTACTTTACCGGCGTCTCCTCCTGCTTTAATTACACGCGCCAGCTCACCTTTAGATACAATGTCAAAACCCGAACCAAGGCGTGCTAGAATATTTAATACAGCAATATTAGAGTTTGCTTTTACGGCATAACATACCAAGCTTTTATGGTTTTTAGTCGCATTGGCAAACGCAAGATAGTGGCGCTCAAACGTTGCACGAGAATACACATAGCAAGGCGTACCATATTGCTGAGCAATAGCGGCAATACTCACATCTTCAGCAAACAATTGATTGTTTTTATAGTTAAAAAAATCCATTTATTGCTCCTGTTTTACTGGTGTTGTAGATTGCTTGGCCTCTGCGGCAGGCACCATAGTGTTTTCTGGTTGGTTTTGCTCGGCCTGTTGTTCAGGCAAATATAATGGGCCGCTTTGTCCGCAGCCAGCTAATGCGCCAAATAGGGCCGTGCAAATTAATAGTTTTTTTAATTGTAAGGTATGTGTCGCTTTCATTAGATTAATATTGTTGCTGGCTTTATAATCGCAGAGTAACAGAATATCTAAAAAATGCAGCTATTCGCGGATGATTTTATTCCTGTTACACTAGCTGCATATTTTTAACGCAATTACGTACCCAATATTAGGCGGCCCGCCTGCAAAGGAATCAACAATGACTGAACACGAATATCACCAATTAGCCGAAGCTCTTATGTTCACAATTGAAGAGCAAATTGATGATTGTGAAGCCGATTTAGATTACGAATCAGCGCAAGGTATTTTAGAAATTATTTTTCCTGATAAGAGTAAAATTGTCATCAATAAGCAAGCGCCTCTTCATCAAGTGTGGGTAGCAACTAAATTCAATGGTCACCATTTTGAAATGCGTGACGGTCAATGGATTGATAACCGCTCTGGTGCAGAGTTTTGGGAATTCATTAACGAAGCGTCAACTCGCCAAGCTGGCCAAGAAATTAAGTGGCAATCATCATTATGAGTTTAGAGTTTGTTCAATACCCCGCACAGAGCGCGCATAAAGCGACAGTTATTTGGTTACATGGCTTAGGTGATTCGGGTGATGGGTTTGCCCCTGTAGCGCCGCAATTAAATTTACCAGCCGAGCTGGGCGTGCGTTTTGTTTTCCCACATGCGCCTGTGCAACCGGTCACCATAAATGGTGGTATGGAAATGCGTTCTTGGTACGACATTAAGTCAATAGAGCTTGATAAACGTGCCGATGAAGAAGGGGTGAGGGAGTCTGCCGAAAAAGTAGAGGCGTTAATAAATACAGAAATAGCCAACGGAATACCTGCTAACAAAATTATTTTGGCTGGTTTTTCACAAGGTGGTGTTGTGTCGCTTCACTTAGCTCCGCGCTTTGAACAAAAGTTGGCGGGTGTTATGGCACTGTCTACTTATATGTGCGCGCCGCATAAATTTACAGATGAAGCAAAGCATACCGATTTAAATGTATTTATGGCACATGGTAGTCACGATAACGTGGTACCAATGAGTGCAGGTAAAAGTGCATTTGATGTATTAACAGCACATAACATGGATGTAAGCTGGCAGGAATACCCAATGGCACACCAAGTGTGTGCAGAAGAGTTACACGCTATTCGCCAATGGTTAATTGCCCGTTTAAGCTAATTTTGGAGCCGCTGAGGTCAATATGAGTCAAAAAATAGTTATTAAAGCAAATGTAAAACGCGAACCACAAAACAGCCTACCTACGGTAAGCTATGAATGGCATTGGCGTCGAATTGTGAGTTTGGCTATGTTGATAGTAATGACATCTGCGGCTGTGATATATGGTTTAACCAGCTCAGTAAATGCAGATCAGGGCGCACATCCCAATGAACAAACAGAACTTTTAATCACTGATAGCACACAAGGTGATGAAGTAACTGAAAGCGAAACACATAATGCACCCAGCAACCAATCGCATATAGAGACTGAGCATGCTGAAACATTGCCTGCTGAGCAACTACCAACAACTCAAGAGGCAGACATTACCAATGCCTTACTTGAAAACGCTGAGTCAGTAACCGTTGCGCCAATTTCAGATGAGCCGACAATAACCCAATCAACAGTTGACTCAATAACTGAAAAAACGAATACAGTTGATAACAGTAAAAACGATGTGTTGATCACTAATGCAATAAGCGCTGATACAACAAGTGAAACAGTATCTGTACCTGCGTCAGAGCAAACTTCTGAGCTTGGCACAATCGCATTAGAGCCAGAGAGTAATGTTGATTCGCAACCTGTTACAGAGCAATTTGCTGAAGATGCCCATATTGCTAGCGTGGCACTCGGTGCTCAGATTGATACCAGTAAAATAAGCCGCGCAGTGCTTACACGCAGTGTAGTAAAACGCGAACCTACTAATGTGTTTGCAGCCGACGTGCGTTTAAGTCAGTTTGAAGGTTCGTTATCATTTTTTAGTGAGCTTAAAGGGCTGCAAGGCCAGCGCGTAAAACATGTTTGGTCTTTTGAAAGTGAAACAATGGCCGAAATTTCACTTAATGTTACTTCGCCACGCTACAGAACTTATTCAACAAAAAATATTATGAACACGCAAACAGGCCATTGGCGTGTAGCTGTAGTTGATGAGCAAGGTAATTTAATAGCTCAAAAAGAATTTAGAGTGTTAGCTAACTAAATAATGCTAACCGCAGTAATTAATTGGATACCCCTATGACAGAAAAAACAAAATTAGTACGTATAGCAACCCGTAAAAGCGCTTTGGCGCTATGGCAAGCCGAATTTGTAAAAGCGCAGCTAGAGCATTTTCATGATGACGTGCGTGTTGAGTTAGTCCCTATGTCGACACAAGGGGATATTATTTTAGATACACCACTTGCTAAAATTGGCGGTAAAGGCTTATTTGTTAAAGAGCTTGAGCAAGCTATGCTAGATGGTCGAGCTGATATTGCCGTACACTCAATGAAAGATGTGCCGGTGGAGTTTCCAGAAGGATTAGCCCTTCATACCATTTGTGAGCGTGAAGATCCGCGCGATGCGTTTGTATCAAATCACTTTGCTAACTTGAATGAGTTACCAGAAGGAGCGGTAGTAGGTACATCAAGCTTGCGCCGCCAATGCCAAATTAGAGCACTGAGACCTGACTTAGAAATCCGTGATTTACGCGGAAACGTAAATACACGCCTAGCTAAATTAGATGCTGGGCAATACGATGCGATTATTTTAGCAGCGGCAGGGCTTATTCGTTTAGAAATGGGCGAGCGTATTGCTGACTACATTGAACCAGAAGTATCGTTGCCTGCAAACGGCCAAGGTGCTGTAGGTATTGAGTGTCGGATTGAAGATGAAGTGACTAAAGCGTTATTAGCACCGCTTGAGCACACACATACACGTATTCGTGTTAATGCAGAGCGTGCAATGAACCGCCGTTTAGAAGGTGGTTGTCAGGTGCCAATAGGTGCCTATGCGTTAGTTGATGGCGAACAGGTCCATTTACGAGGGCTTGTAGGCGCAGTCGATGGCAGCGAAATTTTACGTGACGAAGTTGCGGGTCATATTAACGATGCCGAAAAACTCGGAATAGAGCTGGCTGAAAAATTACTTGCTCAAGGCGCAGATAAAATTTTAGCTGACGTATACAGAGACGCATAAATGACACATATTCTGATAACTCGGCCCGAAGGAAAAGGCGCAGCCCTTGCAGAGCAACTTGAGCAAGCGGGTTATCAGGCGTCATTGTTTCCTGTTTTAAATATTAACTATTTAACGCCCTCTAGTACTCAACTAAGCCCACTTATTAATGCAGATAAAATTATTTTTATCTCTCAGGACGCTGTTAAAGCACTGGCACAATTAAAGCCCGATATAAACATTAAAGCGCAGTTTTATGCTGTAGGGCAGCAAACTGCCGATACAATATATGAATTATTTGGTGTGCGTGCAGCCACGCCTAAGCAGTTCGATTCAGAAGGAGTATTGGCTCTTAAGTCGTTGGCTCAAGTTGATGGTAGCAATATTGTATTGGTTAAAGGGCAAGGTGGTCGCCCAGACATCGCCAAGGTACTTAAAGAGCGTGGCGCGTTTTTAAATAATTGTGTTGTTTATGAACGTGAGCCAGTGCCAGATTTAACCAGTGACTGGACTGACCACTGGAAAAGCAGCAATGTACACGGTATAGTCATAACAAGTAATGCAGCAGTTGATGCCATGTTTACCCCCGTTGCTGCACAACAATTACAATGGTTACAACAGTGCCACTTTTATGTTGCCAGCGAGCGCATAGCCGCATATTTACAGCAACAACATGTTAGTTTGGCAAATATCCATATTGCAGCAGGGGCTAGCGATAACGCTATGTTTACCTGTATTAATCAGCAAGGTAGCAGCATGAGTGAACAACCTAAGTCAATAACAACAGAAAACACAACATCAACAGCTTCGAGTTCAACATCAGTTAAAAATGAGCCAGCAAGCGTAAAAAACAAACCTGCAAATGACAAACAAAAAGTAAGTAAAGTGGCTTCACTTGCATTGTTAATATCGTTGGTTGTGGCCTCTGGAGTTGGCTACGAGTTTTATCAAAAGCTAAATGCAGGTAAAGCGCAAAACACAATTGTTAACGAGCTTAGCGAGCAAAACAAGCTGCTCCAGCAAGAGCTTGCTGCACTTAAATCTTCTCAAATGAGCTTACAACAAGCGTTATTTAATAGCGAAGAAAAAGTATCTGAGGCATTAACGCAAAGCACTCTTGAAAATCAGCAAGCATTAAAAGCTGCGCTGCAAAAAGCGCAGCAGCAAGGTTCATCTTTAAACCCACAAGAGGTCACCAGCTTACAACGAATGGCTGAGTTTAAACTGTGGGCCGAAAAAGATTACCAAGGCGCAAGCGCTGTACTAAAGCGTTTAGACGGACTGTTAAGTGAGTACCCTGGCACAATTGAAGTTCGCCAAGCCATTATGCAAGACATACAAACGCTTGATAGTTTAAAACCGGTTGCTACCGAGGCCATTTATTTACAGCTAAATAGTGTTATTAACCGAATTGACGAATTGGTGTTTAATGCGGTCAATTTACCAGAGGAAACATTGGTAATTGATGAACATGCACTCAGCGAAGATATTAACGACTGGCAGCAAAATATCAGTAATAGTTGGAATAAAATTGTTGATAGTTTTATTACTATTAGGCGCCATGAAGGGATTGCTATTGAACCTTTACTGACCGACCAAGAGCGCAATTTAATTAATCAACGAATTAAATTAAATATAGCACAGGCGCAGGACGCATTATTAAGTAAGCAAGCGAGTATATATTTTAGTGCGTTAAGCGAAGCTAAGCGCTTAACTGGCGAGTACTTTAAGCAAGACGATGACGCCACAAAATCAGTACTAAATACGCTATCTAAATTAGAAAAAGAGCAGCTCAACTTTAGCCAAGAGGTCACTTTGCAAAGTACACAAACGGTTAAGGAGTGGGTGCAATGATAGGCCTAATAATCTTAATTGTAGCTATTGTTGTTGTACTTGCGGTTACCCCTTTTGTACTGGACGAAAAAGGCTACGTGCTTATCTCGTTTAATAACACAACAATTGAAGGCACCATTGTTTCGTTTTGTATTATGGCTGCAATGACTGCGGCAACTTTATACTTTACGTATAAACTAATACGCTATTTATTATCAATTTATAGAAATACCAAACATGGTTTTTTTGCCCGCAGTGAAGAGCGTAAATTTGCCGCAATTGAACAAGCCCTTTTCAGTGCTATAAACGACGATTACGAACAAGTAGAGCGCTCACTTTCTGGTAACAGTGTGCCAGATAAATTTGATGATATTCGTTTGGCACTATTGGCTAAAGCGGCACTTGCTAACAACGAGGCAGATAAAGCACTAGAACGATTATTTGAAATAAGCCCTGAGCAGCAATTGAAGGTAGCAAAACTATGGTTGGCAAGTGGCGATAGCAGTGCAATTGAATCGCAGTTGCGCGTTAATGCAGAAGCTAAAAAAGCCACTGCACTTGAGCTTAAACTGTACACTGAGGTATTGGTACAACAGCAGCACTTTAGCGTGCTAGAAGAGTTTTTACCCAAGCTACTGCGTAAAAAAGTGTTTTCTAGTGATCAGTGGACGCGTGTATTTACTGCCTATTTTTCGGCTCAATCAGCTGATGAACTAACAAATAAATACAAACAATTACCACGAAAACTTCAAACTTATGCGCATACTGCGTATTTAACTCAAATGGCTGCAACAGGTCAGCTTGCTGTTATTGAGGGCGATTTAGCTAAAATGGTTAAGCAAGCCAGCCAACATGATGAGCTTGCTGCTATTTTAAATAATGCAAACCATGGCGAAGCGCACAAATTACAAGCCAGTATTCAAGATCGCCTTAAAAAAGACGACACTAATACAGCACTGCTGTTGTCGCTTGCGTGCCTTGCTAATGCACAAAGTGATTATGATTTAGCGGCACGTGTGTTTGATAAAGCACTTAATGGTGATAATAAACACCAATTTGCAGACCAGGCAGCTTTGAGTTACAAGAACACGGCACAGGCTGAAAAGGCGCTCGTTTTATATAACAAATAAGTTTACTAGCTGATTAGTTATAAATTTTAGGCACAGGTTATAGGCGTTGTAAAAATGCTTTACCTGTGCTTTTTTATAGGTATTTTTTAAATTTAGCGAAACAATAAAAAGTAAGGCGAGACTATTTTATACATATTATTGTTAAGTGTGTGAATATTTGCACAAAAAGCAGACATATGACCGCTTAATAATATTACAAAGCGTATAGACTTGAAAAATAATTCTATCTGCGTATTATGCGCAAAAATTTAATTAAACTGGGTGCTACTATGATCAATAGAAAACTACCTTTGCTAGATATTCACCGTCATTTAGATGGTAATGTTCGCGCGCAAACCATACTAGAACTTGGTCGTCAGTTTAATATTGATTTACCCGCAGATAACGTTGAACAATTAATCCCTCATGTTCAAGTGATAGATCCAGAGCCAAACCTTGTCGCTTTCTTACAAAAGCTAGACTGGGGTGTTACGGTACTTGGCGATTACGATGCATGCCGCCGTATAGCTATTGAAAATATTGAAGATGCACAAGCGCAAGGTCTTGATTACGTTGAGCTTCGTTTCAGTCCTTACTACATGGCTCAAAGCCAAGGCTTACATCCACAAGGTGTTGTCGAAGCTGTGGTTGATGGTATTAAATCAGCAACAAAGAATGCCAATATTAAAGCTAATTTAATTGGTATTTTGTCGCGTACTTATGGTGTTAAAACGTGCCAACATGAGCTTGATGCATTACTTGCGTTTAAAAATGACTTAGTGGCTGTTGATTTAGCGGGCGATGAAATTGGCTTTCCGGGAGAGTTATTTATTGAGCACTTTAAGCAAGTGCGTGATGCGTATTTAGCGTCAACAATTCATGCCGGTGAAGCACTTGGTGCACCTAGTATTTGGCAAGCGATTAACGAGCTAGGTGCAAGTAGAATTGGCCATGGTGTAAAAGCAATTGAAGACCCAACGTTAATGGATTACTTACGTGACAACCGTATTGGTATTGAGTCATGTTTAACCAGTAATATTCAGACTAGCACAGTCACCGACCTAGCTACGCACCCGCTTAAACAGTTTTTAGATTATGGCATTCTTGCTTGCCTTAATACAGATGATCCGGCTGTTGAAGGTATAGAAATAGAGCATGAATATACTATTGCAGCACCCAAGGCTGGTTTATCTCAGGCTGATATAGAAAAAGCCCAAGCGAATGCGTTGGAAATTGCATTTTTAAGCGACGGCGATAAAAAAGCACTACTAGCACAAGTGAGTGCACGTTAAGCAATACAAATAAATATGCCGCTTTAAAGCCGCATATTTATGGACTGAACTTGAGCGCTAGTTAATAAGAGGTTTACTGTCTAACGCTCAGGTTTAAATTAGTGCTCTTGGCAGCTAAGGTAGTTATCGTAGAGCGCTTTGAGTACATCGGCACGATTTATCATTCCTACCACTTTTACGCCTTCTACCACTGGGTAGTTTTTAGGCTTACCCGGCTGCATTTGTTCAGCCAGTTCAATAATGTTTAAATCGCTACTTACTGTGACTACATTGGTTTGCATAAGCTGCGACACTTTTACAACCCCTTCGCAAAAATAACTGCTCTGCATTAAAGGCTTTAATAACTCTTGCTCTGAAATAAATCCGACAAGGCATTTTTCGTCGTCGAATACAGGCGCACCAAGTAATTTAAATTTTTGTAACTCGGCTATGGCTGTCGTCATTTCGGTGTTTGGTGTTATGTTTGGCAACTTGCGTTGCATAAAATCTTTTACTTTTGTATTTAGCATTTGGGTCTCTCCCGCTGATGTTCTGTACAAAGTATGGTTTATAGATTGGATTTTAGGAAATTGTTTATATTGATGAATGTGATAGGTTTAAACTATTAAAAATTTAAAGTCATAAAAAAAGCACCCGTAGGTGCTTATTATTAAACTATGCGATGAGTTTACTTTATAAATGCAAATGCATCGGCGTACATGTTTTCACGAATAGCACCATGAGCTATAAAGTCGTCACGTACAATCCCTATCATGTCAAAACGACCAGCCATGTAAATGTCGTAAGGTTCAAGTGATACAATATCTTGCATTACAGCTTTGTGCACAAAACCAGTGTGACCTTGCCAATTAGCTGATGGGTTTTCGACAACAGGAATAAATTCAAAATGTTCATGGCTCTCTGCCCATAATTTCATTTCTTCATGTGCGTACAATGCCGACTCCTCTTTAACACCCCAATAAAATAATACAGGGCGGTCGCAGTTTATTTCAGCCAAGTGATCAGCCATTGATTTTACATACGAAAAACCAGTGCCACCGGCAAGTAAAATAATAGGTCGATTACATTGCAAGCGAAGTTGAGACACACCTAACCCGGCCTCTATATCAACCATTGTGTTGTTTGCATGTGCATTGCGTAAGTGTTCAAGCGATTGCATTGCGTATGAGTCTGCACCCGAAGCACCAATGTGTAGTTCTATTTCGTCACATTGAGATGGGCGGCTAGCAATAGAAAAAGCGCGTTTGTCTTTTTCACCTAACACCAGTTGCATGTATTGGCCCGCTTCAAAGGTCACAGGTTGTTGTGGCTTTAAAATTACTTTGTTAACAAATTCTGTAAGTGGGCTGATAGCTACAACTTCAGCTTTTAATGTTTGCATTTTTTACCTTTTAGCAGCGCTTTTGACAGCAGATACGCAATTGAATGAGTCGATTCTAGCATATCTACAGGGTTATTTTATAGCCTGTTTATAGCTTGTCCGAACGGTGGCAAATAAATTATTGGCCACCGCTTGGTTTGTTGAGTTGTTAGAGAATTTTAAGGCTATCCCAAATATCATCAACACGTTCTTTGGTGGCTTTGTCCATCACTATAGGTTCACCCCATTCGCGGTCGGTTTCGCCTGCCCATTTGTTGGTTGCGTCCATCCCCATTTTAGAACCAAGTCCCGATACCGGAGAAGCAAAATCTAGATAATCTATTGGGGTGTTTTCAATTAACGTAGTATCACGCGCTGGGTCCATACGAGTTGTTATGGCCCAAATAACATCTTCCCAGTCGCGTGCATTTATATCGTCGTCGCACACAATTACAAACTTGGTATACATAAATTGGCGTAAAAACGACCATACTCCCATCATTACGCGCTTGGCGTGACCAGGGTATTGTTTTTTCATTGTGACTACTGCCATGCGGTACGAACACCCTTCAGGCGGTAAATAAAAATCGACAATTTCGGGAAACTGTTTTTGTAATATCGGAACAAACACTTCGTTTAGTGCAACACCCAGAATAGCCGGCTCATCAGGCGGACGGCCAGTAAATGTGCTGTGATAAATAGGATCTTTACGGTGTGTAATATGAGTTACGGTCATAACAGGGAAGTCATCTACTTCGTTGTAGTAACCAGTGTGGTCGCCATAGGGGCCTTCAGGCGCCATTTCGCCTGGCATAATATGACCTTCTAGTACTATTTCGGCACTGGCAGGTACTTGCAAGTCATTTGAAATCGACTTTACTACTTCAGTTCGGCTTCCTCGTAATAACCCAGCAAATGCATATTCGCTAAGCGTATCTGGAACAGGAGTTACCGCACCTAAAATGGTCGCTGGATCGGCGCCTAACGCCACCGACACAGGATAAGGCTGGCCAGGGTTTTCTTTACACCACTCTTGAAAGTCGAGCGCGCCGCCACGATGCGACAACCAGCGCATAATTATTTTATTTTTACCTAATAGCTGTTGGCGATAAATACCCAGATTTTGACGTTTTTTGTATGGCCCTTTTGTTACGGTTAAACCCCACGTAATTAAAGGGGCTGCATCGCCCGGCCAGCAGTGTTGAATAGGTAGCTTTGTTAAATCAACGTCATCGCCTTCTAAAACTACTTGCTGGCAAGGTGCTTTTTTAACTTCTTTAGCTGGCATATTCAGCACTTTTTTAAACACAGGAATAGATCCAAGTGCTTCTTTAATACCTTTAGGAGGCTCTGGCTCTTTTAAAAATGCGAGTAGCTTACCTACTTCACGCAGTTCGTTAACGTCTGTTTGACCCATCCCCATAGCAACCCGCTTTGGTGTTCCAAATAAATTGGTAAGCACCGGCATGCTGTGCCCTTTTGGGTTTTCGAATAATAAGGCAGGACCTTTTGCACGCAGTGTGCGGTCGGAAATTTCGGTCATTTCAAGATACGGGTCAATCTCTTGGGTGATACGTTTAAGCTCACCTTTTTTTCAAGTAAATTGATAAAATCGCGCAGATCTTTATATTTCATTATGGGCCGCTATTAAGCAAAAGAGTTGAACTATTATACCCATTTCATGCAAAGCAAGTCATTACAGCTGCACTTAAAACTTAAAGCGCTCTACGGCACTTGTTAAAGAGTGTGCAAGTTGATTTACGTCTTCACTTTCGCTTGCTAGGGTGGTTGCGTTATTGGCATTTAAAGTGGCTTGTTCGGTCACCTTGGCCATTATTTTTTGAATATCATCACTGTTTGTTAACTGTTCATGAGAAGCCGTAGCAATTTGCTCACTCATATGGTTAATTGAAAGTAATGTTCCTTTTATACGCTCAACCGCTTTATTTAGTTCAGCACTGTTTTCAACACACTGTTTAGCTTGTTGTTGGCCATCGTTAATTTCTTTTTGCGTCGTTTTTGTGTGTTGTTGCAGCGTTTGAATCATAGTGTGAATTTCACTTGTGGAGCTTTGTGTGCGTGCCGCTAATGAGCGAACTTCGTCAGCAACCACCGCGAAACCTCGGCCATTTTCTCCGGCTCTTGCCGCTTCTATTGCTGCATTTAATGCAAGTAGATTAGTTTGCTCTGCAATGCTGCTAATAGTGTTTACAATTGCGCCTATTAAATCTGTAAACTCAGCCAGCTCTTCTGTGCTACTTACCGCTTTATCGAGTCGATTCAACAATGCTTCAATACTTAAACTGTTGTCGTTAGCTATTTGGTTGACGTCGTTTGCAAACTGAGAGGCGTTGGTGATCTCGTTAGATGCATTATCGGCCTGCTCATAAACCGCTTGCGAATTATTTAACATGCTATGTGCAAGGTCTGTGGCTTGTGCGCTTCGTTCTAATTGCTGCTGAGCAACAATGGTCATTTGTTGACCTTTTTCACTTGTTTGAATGGCCGATTTATCAAGCTCGTGGGCATCATTACTAATTGCTTTTATAAGGTGTGATAAATCGTCACTGAGCTTATTGATGTTGTTAAGTAAAGTGCCAAACTCATCTTTGCTGCGCGGTTGGCTGCGTTTAGAAAAATCACCCGAGGCAATACGTGCTAAATCGCTATTTACTTTTTTTAGCGGTTTTAGCATAGCATTGGTTGTAAATATTGAAATAACAATAAGTAATCCAATAAGTACAATCGCAATTATAACAACAGAGCTAGAGCCCATATTAATTGCCGACTTGGCACTGTTTTGTAGTGTTTGAAAACGCTCGTCAGCCAGCTTATTAAGCTGTAATAATTGGCTTTCTGTATCTATAAATTCTTGTTGAAAGCGCTCAAAACTTTGCTGTGCCATTTGGGTGTTTTTAAGCGCTTTATTTTGCTGAGCGTAAATACCGTCGGGTCCATTCAATCGTGATCTTAAGTTATTAAATTGCTCGGTGAATTGAGTCGCGTTTAAATTGTCACCAAAGGGAGTGGCTTGCTGTTCTAAATACACAAAGTTTGGCTGGATGTTATCAAGTAAAAATAGGGTATCTTGTTGATGGGCATTTAAGTCGTTAATACTGGTAGTTTGCGTAATACTTTTAATATTGTTGCTTAAATTAAATAGTAAGTCGTCTATGCGTGTTGCAGTACCAAATACAGAGCTGAGTAAAGATTGCTGCTTTGCACTGACCTCTATGAGTTCTATATCGAGTAAGCCATTACTGAGATTGCTGAGCTCAACACCAAACTCTGTAATTAATATAGCGGCAGTCGACTGCGCACTAAAACGTTGTTCTTTGGCATTAAACATGTTTGCGCTTGTTTTGCTTAGTTGCTCAAAGTTTTTTGAAGCGTCAACTAGCAAAGTTTGCATGTTTTGCTGACCCGTTAATTGCGGATTAAGTGCATTGAGCATATTACTGAATTCTTGTTGCTCGCTAAGAGCTTCTTTTTTATTGGTCAGTAATAAATCAGGTTTTGTTTGGCTATAAGCTAGAGCATTGAATTTGGTAATAGAAAGAAGCGATAGCCTTAAGTCTTTACTTACTTGTTGGGCTGGTACGGCAAGGTTTTCTATACGTGAAGTTGTGGTGCTTATTTTATTTAAGGACCAGTAAAAAAATAAGCTACTAATAAGCATTAGTAAGCCAATGGCAGAAAAGGCTAAAATTATTTTATGTTTAATGGCAATAGAACGCATAACTTCATCAACAAAATTAAGACTTTTGTTAGTGTAGCAAGTTTTTTAATATGTTGTTAGTAGGTTGTTATTTTGTGCTGCATAGGTGTTTATTCCCTGAAATTATAAGCATAGCTTCAGTGCCTTTCCCCCAAAAAAGGACTTTGTTACTAATGTATTTATTACCAGAGGCGCTTTTTTCATACTTAAGATGATAGGTTTTATTTTTAAAAGTGAGTTCTGCCTTTTCGTTTGCTAAGACATTAAGCACGGCTTTATTATCATTGCATACATAGTGTGTGGTTGTTGTTTTGTCATTGCACCCTATTAAACACAGTAAATAAACTACTAAAACGATTGTTGCTTTCATTTCCCCTTCCTTTATTTTTCACCGGCTATTCTATTTCAGAATAACAGAGCAAAATTAACCGTTGGTGAAAGACGTGCTTTACGTTATGTTGATTAAATTATTTATAAGATAGGGTCTGTTGATCTTTTCGGCTTGAAATTTGTCCACACTAAGGGCTATTTAATCGCGGCGCGAAGTTTGTAACCTAGTGGACTAAGTAAAAGCCGAGCAACAAAGAGTAAGTAGCCCCTAGGAAGAACCAAACCGGCTGCTGCAAATTAACATTGAAAGAACAACAGACCTTAGGAAGCACAATGGCAGGCACTAACCTTTTAACATTATTAGATGATATAACGGCTTTACTCGATGACATTGCAACCATGAGTAAAATTGCGACAAAAAAAACGGCGGGTGTTTTAGGAGACGACTTAGCACTCAATGCACAGCAAGTAACGGGTGTGTCAGCCGATAGAGAGCTACCTGTTGTATGGGCGGTAGCAAAAGGGTCATTTTTAAACAAAGCCATTCTTGTTCCAGCGGCTTTAATGATCAGCGTTTGGCTGCCATGGCTAATTACACCACTTTTAATTTTAGGTGGTTTGTTTTTATGTTTTGAAGGGGCTGAAAAAGTATTTGCGCGATTTTTACCTCATCACGATGATATTGCCGATGGCGACGAAACGCCTGATTTAGTTGAATATGAAAAGCAAAAAATAAAAGGCGCGATACGAACGGACTTTATTCTATCGGCTGAAATTATTGTTATTACGCTCGGCACTGTTGCAGGTCAAACATTGCTTAATCAATCTTTAGTGCTTTGTGTAATAGCCATTGTTATGACTATAGGTGTTTACGGACTTGTGGCTGCCATTGTAAAACTTGATGATGCTGGCTTGTATTTGGTGAATCAATCTAAAGTCTCTGGCAGTACGGTTAAAGAGTTTATAGGTAAAGGCTTACTTGCAGCAGCACCGCGACTTATGCAATTTTTAGCGTTTGCAGGTACTGTTGCTATGTTTTTGGTGGGAGGGGGTATTTTATCTCATGGTATTGAGTTACTGCACCACACACAACTTAATATGATTGGCTATGCGCAATCAATACTAGGCAATATAGGTGAGGTATTAGCTCCGCTTATTTTTGATGGGTTGTTAGGCGTTGTTGCCGGGCTGGTTATTGTTTTGTTTGATTTATTGTGCAGGAGAGTAGCCAACATTAAATAATTTCATTTCAATATTAAACTATTGTTATTTATGTGTATTTTTTGTAAAGTTATGTTCTAACTAATTTTTAAAAAAGGATTTTTATGAGTAAACTCCTATCTGTTTTTTTGTTATTTGCTGTCTTAATAACTAGCGCACAAGCTAAAACTAATCATTTGTCTATTGAAAGCTTTAGTAAGGCAACTGAGTTTGATGGCGTTAAGTTATCGCCAGATGGTAAGTATCTTGCTGTTATTACTCGTCCAGAGGGTAAAAAAGTTCTCATGATTTTAGATGTTGCTACTTTTAAACCAATGCATGCAGTTCAGTTCCCAGGCAATGGGCAAGTAGGTAATTACAACTGGGTAAATAATGAACGAATCGTTCTTGCTAAAGAGTATTTAAGAGGCTGGAAGGAGCAGCCTGAGTATCACGGTGAATTATTTGGTGTAAATGCAGATGGTAGCCAGGGTAAATATTTAGTTGGTTATCAAGGTGAAATGCAAACAGGGAGTAATATAAAAAAAGCAACTTCAGTCAGAGGGACTTCTTTTGTTCTTGACCCTTTACTAAGTAATCGCCGTAAAATGCTTGTATATACAATACCTTGGACAGCTTCAAACGAGCCAAACACTATAGTATATGAAGTAGATGTTTATAAAGGACACTGAAAGAGAGTTGTGCGTTCGCCTGCTAAGATGGCTGGTTTCTTAACTGATAATGATGGCAATGTTCGTGTGGCTGTTTCAAACGAAAATTATATTGACCAAAGTATCTATACGCGTGGTAAATCAGGTGGTAAATGGACAAAACTTGACTTAGGTGGTCTTCCATATGGTGATGTTAATCTTAGAGCTTTTGATGATTCAGGTGACTCAGTTTATGTCACTGCATCTCAGGCCGGCGAGGCAGAAGGACTTTATAAACTTAATTTAAATACAAAAAAATTCGAACTATTACATAAAGATAAGTTCGTATCCCCTAAGAGAGTTTGGGTGGATGAAGTATCGAAAGAGCTTTTTTGCGATTGAACATGAGTTAGGCTATCCCACCTACTCTTTTGTTGGTGGTAGTTCACAAAAAAGTACTTACTTAAAGGCATTGCTACAATCATTGAAGGGTAATCAAGTACAACTTGTAAGCAGTACATTAGATGGTAGCGTCAGTGTAATTTATGCTTCAAGTGATACTAACCCAGGTGATTATTACTTATTCGACTCGACTCAAAACAATTTACGCTTTTTGTTTTCTTCTCGTAGCTGGATTAAACCGCATGAAATGGCAATTACCAAGCCTATAAACTATACAGCACGTGATGGGTTAACTATACATGGTTATTTAACTGTTCCTAATAATATGGAAGAAGAAAATATGCCACTGGTTGTTATGCCACATGGTGGTCCTCATGGAATAAGGGACTGGTGGGGTTATGATCCTGATGCACAGCTGTTAGCTAATAGAGGTATCGCAGTCTTAAAGATTAACTTTAGAGGCTCAGGTGGTTTTGGTCGTAATTTTGAGCATACAGGTCATTTAAAATGGGGTAGCGAAATACAATTTGACATTATTGATGGTGTAAAAGATCTAATCAACAAGGGTACTGTTGATAAAGATAACATTTGTATAATGGGGGCTAGTTTTGGGGGGTACTCAGCTTTACAAAGCGCCATTATAGAGCCTGATATGTTCAAATGCGCCATTGGAGTTGTTGGAGTGTATGATTTACCACTTATGTTTGATGAGGGCGATATTGCAGAACAAGAAAGAGGTCAACGCTATCTTGAACGTGCGATTGGAACGAATCAAGAGAAACTCAAACAGTTTTCCCCTAGCTATAATATTGACAAGTTAAAAGCGCCGGTTCTCATTGTTCATGGTGGTGAAGATCGTCGAGCACCTATAGAGCAGGCTGAGTCGCTAGTTACGGCTCTGAAAAAATATAAGCATCCTTATATATACGAGCTTTTAGAAGATGAGGGACATGGTTTTTATAAAGAAGAACATCGGTCTCGTTATTACAAACAAGTGCTTAGTTTTTTAGAGCAACACATGAGTTTTTAGTCTATTGCAGATATCCTTATTACAAAAAGCCAATTTACAACTGGCTTTTTAATTAGCACGTTATAAATTTACACAACTGCTCAAGCTCGTAGGCTGCTTTACTATTACCTTGAGCAATTGCTTTTTTATACCAGTAAATAGCTTGTTGTGTGTTTTTGCCTGCACCTTGCCCGTCTCGGTACATTTGTGCAAGGTTAAGCTGACCCCATTGAGAGCCTGACTCTGCAGCAAGTTTAAAGCTCTCTAAGGCTTCTTCAAATTGCCCATCTTTAAAGTACATAATGCCTTGCTGGTTATTTTTATCTAGCTTTAAACCTTTGTATAAAGGCTTAGGTTTAGGCGGAAACATCACAAACCCGCCATACAAGCTATTAGCGTGTGGGCGTAGTACATCGTAAATCACGTCACTGTCATATAAGCGCTTTACCTCATCACGCGGTAAGGTAATTGTGCTTGTTGAAAAATAATCGCGTTGCACTAATAAGCTGGTGCGCATCGCCGTGGTTATGCCTCGGTTGCGTTTATAGCTATAGTTGCTTACTTGAAAAGTAATAAATTGCTCGTCAAAGCTTAGCACTTGGGCCACTTTTAAATTTGTTAGCGTCCATGGTTCGTGAGTAAATTTATCAGCGTGAACTAAGTATGTATCAAATGCCTGTGGGTTATTTAAGTAGTTGTATTTGAGTGCTTGGTTGTCGGTGTATTGTTGAAAAAAATATACCATTACCCACAATAATAAAATTAAGCCAATCCCGTATTTTGGCAGGCTTAGTTTTTCAATTAAGGGGAGCTTTTTTAAATTAATGGCTTCGTTATGCCCACATTGGTAGCATTCGCGGTTGTAGTTTAGCTTTAAAGGTACGATAGGAATAATCGTAAAACGTAAGTAACGGCTATGGTTTACTAAGTGATAGCTATCGCTTTGGCAGTTTGGGCAGCACTGCGTTTGTGAAAAGTGAGGAAAGGACTGACTGGTGTTGAAAAGCAGCATGCAATAATGCCCCGAGTTTTAATTTCTACTAAAGTAAATCAAGGGGCATATTTTTTAAAGCAGCAAACTGTAAGTAAGTATGTCTGCTACTCTTTTGTTGTTACTTTTGGTTTAATTGTTGCTTTTGCATCTGCTGCCATAAGTGCAAATACCGCATAGGTTGCTGTATTTTGACGAAGCTTTGCTGGCGTCACTTTATCAAGCGTGTCGTCAGCAGTGTGGTGATAATCAAAGTAGTCTGTACCATCTTGGGCTAGTTCAAAAATAGGTGCCGAGACTGCATTTTTAAATGGAATTAGATCGGGTCCGCCGTTAGCTTGGTTTTTACCAATGTACTCAACATTTAAAGGAGCAAGTTCTTTCGCGATAGCACGCACTACAGGCAGTGACGTTGCATCTACATTTGATTCAAAACCGTAAACTACATCAGCGCCAAAATCAGACTCTGCGGCAGCAACAATATTGTGTAAATCGTTTTTATGTTTCGCAAAGTAAGCTTTTGCACCCCATAAACCAAGCTCTTCTGCGGCAAAAAGAACAACGCGAATACTGCGTTTAGGGCGTTTTACATCGCTAATATGTTTAGCAGCCGCCATAGTTAATGCAACGCCGGCGCCGTCATCAAGTGCGCCTGTGCCTAAATCCCATGAGTCTAAATGTCCGCCAATTAATACATATTGTTCAGGGGTTTCAGTCCCGTTAAATTGGCCTATAACATTGTAACTAGTGCCTTCGCCAAGGTTTTCGGTTTGTACATTTATATTTACTGATACATCTTTACCTAAAGCGACTAAACGGGCAATTTGATCGGCATCGGGGTTGGCAATGGTTACATTAGGTATTTTTTTAACACCTTCTTTGTAATAACTACCGCCAGTGTGGGCAAAACGGTGATGACCTGTACTTACTGAGCGCATCATGTAGGCCACAGCCCCTTTTTTAGATGCTTCAATTGCTCCAGTGGCACGTGCTTTAACAGCGGGTCCATAACCATTACCGTCTATATCGCGATTCATTCGGTAATTAATGTAAGCAATTTTACCCTTTAAGCTATTAGCCGGTGCAGCTTTTAGCTCATCAAGTGTTTCGAATAATTCAATGGGTGCGCTAATACCTTCTTTGGGTGTGCTTATGCTATTACCTAGCGCGGTTAAATGAAGGGGTTGTTCGCTAGGCGTTAATATTTTTCCACTTTCGCTGTAGCGGCGCCACTCTGGGAACGTCGCCTCTTCAAGCCATACCTTGTCAAAACCGAGTTCTTTAAATTTAGCTTGCGCCCATGCAACGGCTTTTTTGTCGTTTTCGGTGCCTGGTAAGCGCGGGCCAACTTCTGTTGTTAGTGACTCTAATAGCTCATAGCTTAGGTGGCTATTAAGTGCAGTGGTACGCACTTCATCTACTTGTTGTAATTGCTTTGGTGTAAATTCGTTGCTGCTGGCAGTGGCTGCCATGCTAATGGTAAGCAGTAGCGCGGTGATGAGGTTTTTCATGGTAATTAGCCTTGTTTGAAATTGCGGCTATTAAAACATGTAATAAAGACGTAAAAAAATAGAATGAGATGAATGAGCGGCTTTAAAGCGCAAAAAGCCCGCGTATTTTAAGCGCGGGCTGGTAATTAAAGCGCTTAATTAAAAGCTAAACTGGGCAGCCAGTCTTACGTTAGTACCTTCACCTATTGTTACGTTATTTGTTCCGCCACCGGCTAGATAATCTTCATCAAATAAGTTTTCTATGTTTAGGCGTAAGTTAACATCGGTTTTGCTTACTTTAAGTTTGTAAGTTGCACCTACATCTACGCGTGTGTAGGCATCTTTAGTAATCGTGTTGGCACTATCTGCAAAGCGCTCACCTTCGTAAAATGCACCCGCATTAAATGCAATCGCGTCGTTTAATTCGTAACGTGTCCAAAGAGATGCAGACCATTTAGGCGCATCAGTAGGGCGCTTGCCTTCTAAATCTTCGTCACGCTCGTAATTTGCATCTAAATACATAGTCGATGCCATTACGAATAAACGGTCAGTTGCCGCACCTTGCGCTGTTAGTTCAACGCCTTTGTGGCGCTGTTCACCAATTTGGTTTGTTTCAGAGATTAAATCACCCACTGGTATATCAAGTGTTTCTGTAACTAGTGTGCCATTTTTACTTATATCGAAAAGTGCACCACTTAGCATTAAGCGATCATCAAACAATTGCCACTTAACGCCAATTTCTTTTTGCTCAGAGGTAACGGCGTCAAGCTTCATACCATTATTTATATCGTCTTCGTTTACAAGAGTATCGCTTCCTTGAGGCTCAAAGCCTTCAGAGTAACTCGCGTATATGGTAGCTGATGCATTAGGGTGATAAAGAACACCTACTTTTGGCACAAACGATTCATTATTTGCATCTTCACGTGTTTGCTTATCGTAGCGACCACCAAGCGATAGCTGCCATTGTGGCGAAAACGTGATTAAGTCTTGCACATAAATACCGTAATAGTCGTATTCTGTTTCGCTAATAGTGTCGTCAGTTTTGTAACTGACAGTTGGGCGACTTGGTTCTGCTTGGCCTGCTATAAAATTAAATGAATCAGCTGAGGTGCGACGCTGGCCATAATAATAATCAAGTGAGTTAGCACCAATTAATAATTGATGATGAACACCGGCTGTTTCAAATTCACCAATGAAGTCGATAAATGCTGTTTTAAATTGCCAGTCGTCGAATCGGTCGTACGGGCGAGACTCATAGCTGTCGCCTTCAACAAAATTACCCGGCTTACGTGGCGCTGACTCAAAACGTTGGCGCTCAAATGTTTGTTCGTTATAACCAAGTTTTACTTGCCAGTTATCGTTTAAAAACACTTTAAAATCTATGCCCGCATTTTCTACCGTTATGTCGGTAAACGCCCAAGACATATCGCGAATAGTTTTATCGTCGCCAATAACGTTGGCGTTGTCGTCTATCCATGCACCGGTGTCTAAACCTGCTTCGTCGTCTGTGCGGTCGTAATGCACACGTACTAAGGCATTATCACTAATGTCGTAATCAACAATAAATGCACCTAAAAAGCGGTCACGCTCGCGGTTTTCACCATTTTGGTATTCGCGCCAGTAATCAACATCTTGCTTAACTAAAATACCGCGTGCACGTAAATCTTCTGCATCCGTTAATGCTCCGCTAGCATCAAGCATAAACCGCGTTGAACCGTGTTGATCTACATCAGCACTGGCATTGAACAAAGTTTGTGCTGTTGGCTTTTTAGTGACCATATTAACTAGTCCGCCAGGGCCTGATTGACCATATAAAATGCTCGATGGACCTTTAATAACTTCTACTTGCTGTAAAATTTCAATGGGTTGTTGATAGTGCGACCAGTGCTGATGACCATCGCGTAAGTAACCCGTTGATGAGCTAAGCTCAAAACCACGTAAGTTAAATACTTCACGGTTACGTTGTTTAGAACCAGCCGTTAAGCTTGCATCGTTTGAAAGTACTTCACCTAGTGTTGTCGCAAGTTGTTCGTTAATAATAATATCGCTAATTACAGTCACTGATTGAGCAGTATCAAGTAATGAAGTTGATGTTCTCATTGCACCATTTGCGTTATCTACTTTGTAGTCATTAAAGAAACTTCCTTTGACTTCAATATGTTCAAGGTCGGTAGAGTTTGCATATGTGTTTGTTGTTATTGTTGCTAATAGTGCGATGTAAAGTGAACTCAGTTTCATTTGATGCTTCCAGCTCAATATGTGAATAAAAAGTGAAGCGCAATCTTAATGAAAATAAATATCATTTGCAATATGTTTTTATTAACAATATTTTATAATGTGTTTGCTAATGGTTGCCAATAACGAATTCTGCTATTATTAGCGGCATATTTAGTGGGACTTTATCCTGCGTTATTTTTACTGCTATGGAATTTACTGTGACTTCAACTGCTTTTTCATCTTTGGCTTTACCAGCTGGACTTGTTGATAATTTATCGACGCTTGGCTACGCCCACATGACACCTGTACAGGCGCAAAGTTTGCCACCTGTACTTGAAGGTAAAGACATCATTGCGCAGGCAAAAACCGGCTCAGGTAAAACGGCTGCGTTTAGTTTAGGTGTGCTTGCTAAATTAAACGTAAAACGTTTTAGAATTCAATCGCTAGTTTTATGTCCAACACGTGAACTTGCTGAACAAGTGGCTGTTGAAATGCGTAAGCTTGCGCGTGGTATCCATAATATTAAAATATTAACGCTATGTGGTGGTGTATCAATTGGGCCGCAAATTGGGTCGCTTGAACACGGTGCACACATCATTGTTGGTACACCAGGGCGCGTAGATGACCATATTCGCAAAGGGACTTTACGGTTAGACGATGTAGAAACATTAGTATTAGACGAAGCCGATCAAATGCTTGATATGGGCTTTCAAGATACCCTTGATGCGATTATTGAATGTATTCCAGAAAACCGCCAAACGCTTTTGTTTAGTGCTACTTTTCCACGCGCAATCGAAGCGATAGCAAAGCGTGTACTTAGTAACCCAGAGATGATTAAAGTAGAAGAAGAGCAAGAAAAAAGCACAATAAAACAATACTTCTACAAAATGGATAACAATAAACAGCGCTATCCAACACTTAAGTTACTATTACTTAAATTTACACCACAAAGTTGTGTTGTGTTTTGTAACACCAAGGTAGAAACGCAGCAAGTGTGCGATGATTTAGCCGATGAAGGTTTCAGCGCCGTGGCATTGCATGGTGATTTAGAACAACGTGACCGTGAGCGCACTCTGATTCATTTTGCTAATAAAAGTGCGTCTATTTTAGTCGCGACAGACGTTGCCGCACGTGGTTTAGATATTGACGATATGGACATGGTAATCAACTACCATTTAGCGCATGACCCGCAAACGCACGTTCACCGAGTTGGGCGAACAGGCCGCGCGGGTAAAAAAGGGATTGCTTGCTCAATTTATGGTGATGCAGAGCAATTCAAAGTAGCGCAAATTGGTGATCACTATGAGCGCGACTTTGAGCCAGAGCCAATGCCTTCATATAATTTGTTGGACAAACCACCGTACAAACCAGACATGGTCACTCTGATGATAGATTCAGGTAAAAAGCAAAAAGTGCGTGCTGGTGATATTTTAGGTGCGTTAACGGGTAAAGACGGTATTGCTGGGCGTCAAGTAGGTAAAATTAATGTTCTTGATAACGTCGCATTTGTAGCTGTTGAACGTAATGCGTCAAAACCGGCACTTCGTAAATTAACCGAAGGTAATATAAAAGGGCGCAAAATTCGTGCTCGTCGCCTAACGCGTTAATCAAGTTATGAGCGAGCAGCCGGTTTAAGCTGCTCGTACTCTACTTTTATTTGCTTAAATGCATTCTCGCAGCCAGTAGGTTTGTCTGGGTGGTGCGCCAGTGCAAGCTGTCGCCAACGTTTTTGTAGTTCTTTAAGCGAAAAATCATTTGTTAGCTGCCACTTTGCCAACAGTGCGTCAAAGTGATCTTCTGTTAAAGCTGGCGCGCTATTTACCTTCTTAAACTTTTGCCAAAAACTTGTGAGTAGCTCATTAATTTGCTCTTCGCTTGCTTCGTAATTCCCCCAGTCTAAATAATAATCTTTTAAGTTTGATTTAACCGTTGCAGGATTTTCTATTTCCGTTTCAATAAGTTCTATATGAAGTGTTGATATTAAGAGACTTTTAGGGTGAAGTTGTTCCTGTAGTTGATACAATGCATTCATAATTAAAAAATTACGCTTAAATAAATCACGTTCAGGGTTTTTATCAAGTGGCTTAATTGCGCCACAATTAATAAGCTCAGCTGCTAGGATATGAACTTGCCACACTTTTTGGGTTAATATTAAGTCAAATATTCGGTCAATCAGTGGGTTAAGCATTGTTTAGGTCCTAGTATTTAGTGTATCTTCAGTACAGATTACATTGTTACACGTAACAATTTGAAGGATTAAAATTATGCATGGCAAGCTCAAGTGCCTCTTATTCATTGTATGCAGTTTGTTCTATTTGCCAAGTTATGCTCAACAATCAGAACCATTATTAGAAGAGTTTAAACAACAACAACAATGGGATGCAAAGCGTGAATTAGGTAACGCCTTACTTAATAACCAACGTATTACAGCTCAAAGTCGTGCTGTAATATATGCAGGCCTTGCCGATACTGCGCTGTCGAGCGGCCACTTTAGCGATGCTTTTAATTACTTTAAATTATTAGAGCAAGAAACTTCTGGATCACTTCTTCCTAGCGAGCACTTTCGTGCAATTAAAATGCAAGGTGTTGCACTTTTTTATCAAGGCTTGTTTAAACAAGCAATTACTCAATATACCCGTGCACTTGATATTGCAAAAATTAATAACCAACCATTAGAACAAGCAAATTTATTGAATAATATTGGTTTAGCTTATTTTAATATGCATAAGTTAGTAGCAACGCTTGATTACTACCTAAAAGCAAAAGAGATTTACGAAGAGGTGGGTAGTGAACAGGATAAAGGCGATATTTTAATTAACATAGCAGGCGTTTATATACGCTTATCTCGTTATGAAAATGCCATGAGTATTTATCAAGACGTGTTAAAAATCTTTCGCAAGTTAGATGATAATTTGGGTATTGCTATGGTGCATAATAATATGGGGGTGGTTTATTTTGAAAGCAACCAGCTAGATTTAGCGATGCATTACTACCAATTAGCAACCCGTTATTACCTATCCGTCAACAATATGAATAAGTTAGCGACTCAGTACACTAACATTGCAAACGTCAATATTATTCTCAATAAAGTGGAATTAGCGTATGAGCAAGCGCAATTAGCGATAGAGTATTCACTTAAAATTGATAACAAAAACTTAGAACTTACTGCACTGCAAACTCTCGCAAAAGTCCAGCTTGTAAGGGGAATGTTAGATGAGGCAAAAACGAACATTGAACGCGTTTTTGAATTACTTGAAGAGCATAGTAATGATCGCATTATGCGAGATGGACTTGGCACCCATGCTTTGATTGAGGCAAGTAGGGGGAACTACGAAAATGCAATGCAGTTGCATGAAAAGTACAATAACGAACTACGCAAATTAAGAAGTGACTCTATTGTTAAAGCCCTAGCAGTATTAGAAAGACAGTTTAAAGCCACACAATTGAATCAAGAAATTAAAGAGCTGAAACAAGACCGTAAATTACAAGAACTAAAAATGAAGCAGCGTTCGCAGTTAACGGTGTTTATTTTTGTACTGTTATTTTTAGTCATAGTGACAGGGGTTGCTTTATACCGACGCGGCGCAGAAAAACGGGCAAAACAATATTTAGCTGAGCAAGTGGCGCAACGCACAGCAGAGCTTCAAGCTGTTGCTCAAGAGTTAAGAGCAGCTAATGATGTTAAAAGTCAATTTTTGGCTAATGTTAGTCATGAAATAAGAACACCATTAACGGCGATTCTCGGACAAACAGACGATTTAATGAATGGTTTATACGAGCCTGAACAGCTAAAAGATGAGTTAGCTATTATTCAGCGGCACAGTAACCATTTAAAAAGTTTGATCAACGATGTGCTTGATTTAAGTAAAATAGAAGCGAATAGGTTAGAGCTTAATGTTTCTTGTTTTGACATGGTTCAACTGGTTAACGATGTGCACGCAATGTTTAACCCTCAGGCAAAAGCAAAAAATCTCAGGCTTGTGCTTGAAAATAAGGTGGGCGATGAGTTTTACACCCGCCTTGATATAATGCGAGTAAAACAAATTCTCATTAATTTGTGTGCCAATGCTATTAAGTTTACCCAATCAGGACAGGTATTAATTGCATTAAATAAAACAGAGCAGGGTATTGTACTGATTGTTAAAGATACCGGTATAGGTATGAACTCATCGCAATTAAAGCTCATTTTTGAATACTTTAGCCAAGCAGATAACAGTATTAGCCGACGTTTTGGTGGAACAGGTCTGGGGCTTAGTTTATCACAGCAGCTCGCTTCTATGATGGGCGGGTATATTAGCGTGCAAAGTGAATATAAAAAAGGAAGTCAATTTTCGTTCTTTTTACCTTGTGCGCAAGTTTCTAGTGATCAAAGCGATATCGGGCAAATAGAGCAAAATAAAGTGCAACTAAGCGGTACTGTCCTGCTTGCAGAGGATCATGCAGATAACCGTAGGTTTATTAGCCGTTACTTGCGTTCATTAGGGCTTGATGTAATTGCGGTAGAAAACGGTGAGCAAGCTGTAGAGCGTTGCTTACAAGAGTACCCAGATCTTGTATTACTCGACATTCAAATGCCTATAATGGATGGACGAGCGGCCTTTGAGCTATTGAAAAAATGTGGTTTTCAACGGCCAATTTTTGCGCTCACTGCAAACGCAATGAGTCACGAAATTGACGACTATCTTACATTAGGGTTTAACGGTTACCTTGCAAAGCCATTGGATAAAGACTTATTTTATAAAACCTTGTCAGAAAATTTAGATCAAGTTCATTCGGACGAACCTAATGCACCAAGTGAGATAGATATCAGTGATTTAGTAATAAGTTTTAAACAAAGTTTTGGTTTAGAAAGCGAAAATATTACACAGCATTTTCTAAGTGAAGACTTTGACGCTTTGCAAAAAGATAGCCACCGAATATTAGGTGCAGCACAAATGTTCGCCTTAGAGGAAATAGCTTCAGCTGCGAAAAATTTAGACAGCGCCTTATTGCAAAAAGGCGAAAAAGATATGAAATATATTAATCAGCTTGTGTCAGAGCTCCAGGCTGTATTACACAAATACAATGAAACGTAAGTACACATTATAACAAATATAAAAAA
>NZ_BADX01000077.1:0-16884 GCF_000241365.1 Pseudoalteromonas sp. BSi20480
GCGGTTTATTTTAAAATCTATTTGCACCTGGGTGCTTGCTACTACGGGGCTTCCGTTTTCAAACTTGGGGGCATAACGCCATTTTTTAAGTGCTTCTAATGCTGACTTTTCAAATGCGTGACCACCTTCTGAGCTTATTACTGATGAGTTTTTTACAAATCCGGCAGTGTCTACATCAAACTGAAGAACAACAATACCATCTGTATTTTGGCGTGCTTTATTCACTGGGTACTTAGGTGGTTGGCGGTATACCGGTGTTTGTTCTTGTGAGTCTTTCCATGGCACCATTTCGGCAATAGCTAAACAATGTTTAGTTGCTTGTTCGCTTTGACCTGTTTTTTCGTAAAGGTTTACAAGTTTTGAGTGCGCGGTAAGTTCGGCGTTATGATCAAAGCTTAGGTTGCTATCAAATACCGAAACAACATGATTTAAACGCTCAATCGCTTTTTTATATTTTCTCTTACTTTGCGCAAACGAGGCGACTAAAAAGTCTGTTTTGATTCGCTCAACCGTGTTTTCATCTAAATTTTCACGGTAGTATTCATCGGCTTCGTTCAATAACTTTTGCGCTGCACGAAACTTTTTATGTGCAAACTTACTTGCTAACAACGACGCGGCTTCAAATTGCATATCGGCAACAAATTTTGGTTTATTTTGTGTTTTAGCAATATCGATTATACGTTCGAGATGATCTTCTGCCAAAGACGCTGATTTAGCATTTTCGGCTTTACCTAAAAGTGCGTCGAGCGTTTGTATTGCATTTTTACCGTGGTTATCAGCTAAAATTGTATACGCTTGCGAGTAAAGGCTGTAACGCTGCTGCCTTACGTTCTTTTTGCTGCTTGTTGTGCTTGGCGGTGTAATGGCTTTAGCATAATTAATAGCAAGGTTTGCTGTGTTGTCGCTTTTATTGCCGTAAAAAGTAAGGCCTGTAGCGTAAGCTCGTTTTGCTGCTTGCTCAATATCGTGTTTTGTTTCTACTGCGTTTAGGTATCTTTGATAGGCAGTTGAAAAAGCCGCTTTAGCGTTGTCAGTTTGGCTAGCAAGTGCATTATTTGTAAAGGCAGATAAGCTTAATCCAACAAACAGGGCAAGGTGTTGTGGCTTCATAATGATCCTTATTAATTGTGAACCTGAACTTTGAATAATAACTCTATGCTAAGTGGTAATAACAGCGCTAACTACATTGAATTTATTTGCAAAAGATATGTAACTTTACAAGTAGATTTAAATTTTATTCACTAAAAGCGTTGGTTAAAAAGCAGTAGACTTAAATGTCATTACTCTCGTGTTATTAAACGTTTTATTTAAAATTCAGATAAATTTAACTAAAAATAACTTACTACAGATGATAGCTATTGTCATTAAATAGGTACGAAAAGCCAATGTTATATGTTGATTTAATGTGTTTTTTACTTAACAGGAACGCTGGTTAAGAGACTTGCTAAAATATTGACTAGTAGTGATATTTTAGTTTTTTTTCTCTAGCCAGGTGTTTTCAATGAAAACAAGGCGAATTTACGCGTCAATAGCTGGCCTATTGCAAGTACATTCAACGCAGTTAGCGCTGAAAATAGCTGCTAGAGATAGGTTTATTATCCCGAGTTCGGGTTAATTAAGGTTAGTCATTGAAAACAGGCGCTGTCGTCGCCATATAATTGCGATAAACAATGTTGTACTACGATCTAATTTTACTCTTTTGTGATATTATCACTTTATAGTCGTGTCGTAGTTATTTAAATATTTGGATTTGTCGTGGCGCAAGTAAGAGCAAGAGTCCAACTTAATGTTGGCAAAAATAGTGATATCCCTGCAGAAATAGTGTCATTTACTGACCTAAAAGATGGCCAAGAACATATTGCTATGGTGTTTAACAACGCCGATACCGAGCAAGATGTACCGCTTATTCGTATGCATTCGGAGTGTTTAACGGGGGATGTTTTTCATTCGTCACGCTGTGATTGCGGCGAACAGTTAAACGAATGTATTGAAATGATGCACGAGCAAGGCGGTATTTTACTTTACTTACGCCAAGAAGGCCGTGGTATTGGTTTATACAATAAAATTGATGCTTACGTATTGCAATCGCAAGGTATGAATACCTACGAGGCCAATAACCATTTAGGCTTTGCAGACGACTTACGCGACTTTTCGGATGCGGTATTAATGCTTAATGCGCTTAACTTAAAGCACGTTAAATTAATGACCAACAACCCTAAAAAACTCAATGCTTTGAAAGATGCGGGTATTGAAGTTGATACAGTTATTGGTACACACGCACACATAAAGGCGGGTGTAGCAGGTAACAAAGCCTACTTAGAAACCAAAATAAAGCATGGCGCACATATGCTAGATATTAAAAAAATTAAAAAACCTTAATATTACTGGTCTGCCTCTGTGATCCCACCCAACGCCAAGTTATACTTGGCGTGTTTCGTTATAAATTAAGAGCAAGTATGTCTACACAATTACGAGTATTTAAAGCAGATGCCGGGCTAAAGTGGTTAAAAGCGGGATGGCTTATTTTTAAAACCCAGCCAATGACGTTTATTTTTATGCATTTATTTATTGGCATTGTGGGCTTACTGTCGTTGTTTTTACCTTTACTGCAAGTGGTTGCTGCACTGGCTACGCCTTTTTTAACTGCCGGCTTTTACCAAGCAGTGCTGACCAAACAGCAAGGCGGTAAAATAATGTTGGCTGACATTCTTAAGCCATTTTCAGCTAAAGGAAACCGTTTAGGCTTGGTACGTTTGGCGTTATACCAAATGGGTGCGGGTATTTTAATGGCGTTATTAGCAAACGGTTTATTTGCTGATGCCGTGGCAATTATGAGCCAGCCAGGGCTTGAACCTCAAGCTGCACTTGAGCAAACTATTGCGAGTATTTCGGGTGCGAGTGTTATTTTATTTTTTATGGCCATGCTTATTTATTTAACGGCCTTTGCCTATGCGGTACCGCTTGTTTATTTTAATAAAGAGCAACGCATTTTAACGGCGCTTAAGCAATCGCTTATGGTTTTTTATCATAATTTGTTTCCGTTGAGTGTTTTTGGCGTTATTTGCGTACTATTTATGGCGGTTTCTATGTTCTTATCGTTCTTACCACTGTTGATTTTAATGCCGATTTGCTACATTAGTTTTTTTGTTTCTTATCAGGCGATTTTTATGCCGATTGTCCCGCCAAGTGACGACAAAAATGTTAAGCCACTAAGCAGTGAAACAAGCGGACGCTTTGACGCTTAATGGATGATAAGTTAAAACAAAAATTAAAAAATTATGTACTTTGGTTACTCGGGCGCCAAGAATACTCGCGTCGTGAGTTAACCTTTAAATTACAGCAAAAAGAAGCCACAGATGAGTTTATCGAAAACTTGCTTGATTGGTGCGAAAAGCACAACTTTATAAACGAGCAACGTTACTGTGAAGGCTTTGTAAGAAAACACATTTTTAAATGCCATGGGCTTAAGCGAATTCAAAGCGAGGCCATGGGGAAAGGGATTGACCGTTCGCTACTTGAAAGAGTAGTTGAAGAGCTTGAAATAGACTGGTTTGAGCTTGCGCAGGATGCGTATAACAAAAAATATTCAAATACACCGGCAAACCTCGATTACAAAGACAAGGCTAAGCGCGTGCGCTACTTAATGTATCGAGGTTTTAGCTACGAACAAATCGATTTTGCAATGCAATCACAGTAAATACAGGTGAGATTTTCACATGCAGCACATGACTACCGCACAAATTAGGCAACAGTTTTTAGACTTTTTTGCCAGCAAGCAACACCAAGTTGTTCCTTCAAGCTCGCTTATTCCGGGTAACGATGCCACGTTATTGTTTAACAATGCCGGTATGGTGCAATTCAAAGATGTATTTTTAGGCGCAGAATCTCGCCCATATACACGTGCAACAAGTTCGCAGCGTTGTGTGCGTGCCGGTGGTAAACATAACGATTTAGAAAACGTGGGTTACACGGCACGCCACCACACATTTTTTGAAATGTTAGGTAACTTCAGTTTTGGTGACTACTTTAAGCAAGAAGCAATTAAGTTTGCGTGGGAGTTTTTAACTGAGGTTGTTAAATTACCTCAAGAAAAACTGCTTGTTACTATTTACCACGATGATGAAGAAGCGTTTGAGTACTGGTCAAAAGATATTGGCTTAAGTGAAGATCGCATTATTCGTATTGCTACCTCAGATAACTTTTGGTCTATGGGTGATACAGGCCCATGTGGTCCGTGTTCTGAAATATTTTACGATCACGGTGAGCATATTTGGGGGGGTCCTCCAGGCTCTCCAGAGGAAGACGGCGACCGTTTTATCGAAATTTGGAACCTCGTATTTATGCAGTACAACCGTCAAAGCGACGGTACTATGCTGCCATTACCTAAGCAATCTGTTGATACGGGCATGGGCCTTGAGCGTATTTCTGCTATTTTGCAGGGCGTGCATTCAAACTACGAAATCGATTTATTCCAAGGCTTAATTGCAGCGGCGGCGAGTGTCACTAACGCGCAAGATATGGACGATAAGTCGCTTCGCGTAGTAGCGGATCATATTCGCTCATGTGCGTTTTTAATCTCCGACGGTGTTATGCCATCTAACGAAGGCCGTGGTTACGTACTTCGTCGTATTATTCGCCGTGCGGTACGCCATGGTAATAAGCTTGGCGCACAAGGCGCGTTTTTCTTTAAATTAGTTGCTGCACTTATTGAGCAAATGGGTCAAGCGTACCCAGAGCTTGCTAAGCAACAAGAAATTATCGAAAAAGTACTGCGTATTGAAGAAGAGCAATTTGGTAAAACACTTGAGCGTGGCTTAGCTATTTTAGAAGAAAGCTTAAGCGACCTTAAGGGCGATGTGATCCCAGGCGATTTAGTATTTAAACTTTACGATACGTATGGTTTCCCTGCCGATTTAACCGCCGATGTTGCGCGTGAGCGCCAAATGACCATTGATCATAAAGGCTTTGAAGAATGCATGGCTGTACAGCGAAAAACTGCGCAGCAAGCTGGTAAATTTGGTGCCGATTACAACGAGCAGTTAAAATCAGATAAACACACTGACTTTAAAGGCTACGACAGCACGCATTACAGCGCGACAGTGGTTGAAGTGTTTGCCGGTGGTGAGGCCGTACAGTTATTAGAAGATGGCCAAGAAGGCATTGTAATACTAGATCGCACACCGTTTTACGCAGAATCTGGTGGCCAAACGGGTGATACCGGTACAATTACAGTGGCTGGTGGCGAGTTTAATGTGACTAACACTACTAAACTAGGTAATGCATTTGCGCACCACGGTACAGTACAAGGCCGTATTGGTGTTAACGATAAAGTGGATGCCACTATTGATGATGCTCGTCGTGAGAACATCAAGAAAAACCACACAGCTACACATATTTTACACGAAGCATTACGCCAGTTATTAGGTGAACATGTAAGCCAAAAAGGCTCGTTAGTTCAAGCGGATCGTTTACGATTTGATTTCTCGCACTTTGAAGCGGTAACTAAAGACGAACTACGTGACATTGAGCGTGTGGTTAACGACGAAATTCGCCGCAACTTTGCACTTAACACTGAACTTATGGCTATTGATGATGCTAAAGCGAAAGGTGCTATGGCGCTGTTTGGCGAAAAGTACGACGACGAAGTACGCGTAGTCACCATTGGTGATTACTCAATTGAGCTTTGTGGTGGCACACACGTTGAACGCGCGGGCGATATTGGCTTATTCAAAATAGTATCTGAAAGCGGTATTGCTGCAGGTGTTCGCCGTATAGAAGCAGTAACTGGCGCAGATGCGGTTGCTTATGTAAGTGAGCAAGAGCAACAGCTTAGCGATGTAGCAGCGCTTGTGAAAGGCGATAGCGCATCAGTACTTGAAAAAGTAACTGCGCTTCTTGAGAAGTCTAAAGGCCTTGAAAAGCAAATTGCTCAGCTTAACGATAAGCTAGCGAGCGCTGCAGGTGCATCGTTACTTGATTCGATTGTAGAAATTAATGGCGTTAAGCTATTGGTTGCAAATGTTGAAGGCACTGAGTCTAAAGCGCTTCGTGGTATGGTTGACGACCTTAAAAACAAGATTGGCTCAGGTGTTATTGCCCTCGGTGTTGCCAGCGGTGACAAAGTAAGTCTAATTGCGGGCGTGACTAAAGACTTAACTGGCAAAGTAAAAGCCGGTGAGCTTGTAAACCACATGGCTTCTCAAGTAGGCGGTAAAGGTGGTGGTCGCCCTGACATGGCACAAGCAGGTGGTTCTGAGCCACAAAACCTTGCTGCTGCACTTGATAGCGTTACTGCTTGGTTAACTGAGCGTACTTAAGCCTAAGTGGCGTTAATTGTACAGAAGTATGGCGGCACGTCGGTTGGCTCAATAGAGCGAATAGAAGCGGTCGCCGACCTTGTTGTTAAAACTAGGCAACAAGGTCATCAAGTGGTTGTGGTACTCTCGGCTATGTCGGGAGAAACCAACCGCTTAATTAATCTTGCCAAACAAATAGATTCCCGTCCTAGTAACCGCGAGCTCGACGTACTAATTAGTACCGGCGAGCAAGTATCGGTTTCGTTATTGGCTATGGCTATTATCAAACGCGGCCATTCAGCCGTTAGCCTATTAGCTGATCAAGTTAATATTCAAACCGATAATATGTTCGGTAAAGCCCGCATTACAGACATTGCAGCTACACGTTTAAAGCATGAACTTGAGCATAACCGTATTGCTATTATTGCCGGATTTCAGGGGCGTGATGTTGAAGGCAATATAACAACCCTTGGCAGAGGCGGTACTGATACGTCGGCTGTAGAAATAGCTGCGGCTATAAAAGCTGATGAATGTCAGATCTATACTGATGTTGACGGCGTATATACTACAGATCCTCGGGTTGAACCTAACGCACGAAGAATGAGCCAAGTGACCTTTGCTGAAATGCTAGAGTTAGCAAGCTTAGGTGCTAAAGTATTGCATATTCGTTCTGTTGAGGCGGCAGGTAAACACAATGTTCCATTAAGGGTGCTTTCGAGCTTTAACCCCGATGAAGGAACATTGATTACGTTTGAGGAAGACGATATGCCAAGTAAAGTTGTTTCGGGTATTGCATTTAATGCAGATGAGTGCTTAATTAAGGTACAGGGTGTGCAAAGCGGCACTCAAAATCTTGTAAAAATATTGAAACTTTTTGCTGATAACGGCATCGAAATAGATATGATTAATCAAGTTAATCATATCTTTGAAAAAATAGACTATGCTTTTACTGTGCACTCGAACGACTACCCGCAAGCACTTGAGTTACTAACCGAGCAAAAGGTGTCTTTAGGTGCTGAAAATATAATCGGGCTAACAACCATTGCAAAAGTATCTGCTGTTGGTATGGGAATGAAATCGCACTGGGGGGTTGCTAGTTTATTTTTTGATGCCTTAGCAAATGAAAATATTAATGTAGTTTTAGTGTCTACATCAGAGATTAAAATTTCAGTTTTAATAGATGAAAAGTACCTCGAACTGGCTGTTCGTGCATTACATAAAGTATTTTTAACGGAAAGTAGATAGATAGTGAGTTTTTACTTACTTTTTAGTCTATTTTTCATTAATATGGATAAGCGGAATCTTATAATTTTTATTGGAACATGGGAGCAAGAGAATGCTAATACTAACTCGTAGAGTAGGTGAAACCCTTATGATCGGTGACGAAGTAACAGTGACCGTTTTAGGAGTTAAAGGAAATCAAGTTCGAATTGGTGTAAATGCACCAAAAGACGTTTCAGTGCATCGTGAAGAGATTTACATGCGTATACAAGCTGAAAAGTCCAACCCTAATCCGGGCAATGCTTAATCAACACGTATACTTAACTAAATAATTTATTTAGCTAAGCCAAAAAGCCACTCATTGAGTGGCTTTTTTGTTTATAAAGTCGAGCATTTCATCTGTGAGTATTTGCTTAGAGATATATTGCATGTTGTTTTTATTTTTTATCAATAAGCCCTGTGGTGTTTCGATTACGTCAGTGATGTCTTGCCAAGCGAGCTGGTAGCTTTTGTAATGGTTTGCCGATTTAATGCCTTCATCATCAAAAGTTAGTGTAACCTCTGAGCCTGATGCTCTGCTAAACATTTGTCTGGTTACCCACCATGGCCTGCGATAATAAAAAGCAACGCATTCGAGTACAGCTACCATGATCAAAAATGTTCCTAAATAATGATCAGCTAAACCGTAAATGCTAAATAAACCAAGCGAAACTAATAGTACCAGTAAAAAATACTTAGGCTGAGCGCGTTTACTGTAAGGAAGTGACTCGTCAAAGCATTCATAAAAGTAGGGTTTATCAAGTGTGTAGGTTGTTGAAAATGACATAGTGCCTTGCTTTAAAAATCGTTTTATATATTTTAGCAAGTTCGCTTATAAATGAGCAGCTTTATAATGCGTGCATTTATTTCGGGCACAAAAAAACGGCCAGGTGGCCGTTTTTTTAGTATACTAACTACTAACAGTTAGTTTCTTCAGCGTTTACGCCTTCTTTTACTTCTTCACACGTATCTTCAACAGAGTTTTGTACATCTGTTACTACTTCATCAATACGTTCACCGGCTTCTTCTGCGTTGTTATCTTGGCAACCCATGATGAAAAAACTTGCGAAAAGACCAATTAGTGCTGCTTTTAAAGTTGTAGAGTTCATAGTGTAATTCCTTGTAAATAAATAAAATTGTAGTGTTAGTTGAGTATATGCCTACCTGGGCGATTTACCACGCAGCGCACCTGAAACTAACGAAATAACTAAAAGTACTATAAAAATAAAGAATATAATTTTTGCTATACCAGCTGCGGCACCCGCGATGCCACCAAAACCTAACACTGCAGCGATTAAAGCAATAACTAAAAATGTGATTGTCCAGCGTAACATTGTTTTCTCCTTGGTTATCAAATTTGTACACAATAGTTAATGCTAGTTGCGTGCCATGATATATTTTTGTTTAATATCAGTTGTTTATGTGTTTTCTCTGTGTTTTTGAGTTTACTTGATTGGTAACTTTTACGTTGGGTTGTGTAACTTATTCACACACAAAAATATATCGCCACCGAAAAGCCATGCTTGGTAAGACCAATTAACAAATTTTATTTTCTCTACATTTTATTACTCACAGTAGGTTTAGTAGAGTACGCAAAAATAGGCTTTGTTTAAACTTTACCTATAGCTTATAGATATAGTGAGTATTTTTTCTGTGTATTATGGGGTGTTGATGAGTAAGGGTTTTTACTGTGGTTAATAAATTTGGTTATATGTTATTTTTATTTTAATTGGTTTTACCAATTTACAATGGCTAGACAAAGGTATTTGTTTTGTTATTATCTAGTGAATAAATATTTAACTAAATCGATTTTTTATTTTTCGATATGGGTTTCAAGGGGAGAAGAATGGATATAGGTGCTGTACTTGCAACTGCTGGTAGCTTAATGCTAACAGGAATGGTTGGGGTGTTTGTCTTTCTTTCAATATTAATTGGCGCAGTTACAATTATGTCTAACTTGGTGGCGCGTTTTAGCCCTGCTGACGTTGCGGCTCCAGTTAAATCACCATCATTTAAATCTCAAGGTGTGCCAAATGAGCACATCGCTGCTATTAGTGCTGCCATTGCTCAGTACAAATCAAATAACAAATAAGGGGCTCACACATGGCTAAATTAAAATTAACAGAATTGGTTCTACGTGACGCTCATCAGTCATTACTTGCCACTCGTATGCGTTTAGACGACATGCTACCGATTGCCAGCAAACTAGATGATGCAGGTTATTGGTCAATTGAGTCGTGGGGCGGGGCAACATTTGATTCGTGCATTCGCTATTTAGGTGAAGATCCATGGGAACGTATTCGTGCGCTAAAAAAAGCGATGCCAAACACTAAACAGCAAATGCTATTACGCGGTCAAAACTTATTAGGCTACCGCCATTATGCTGATGATGTAGTTGAAAAGTTTGTAGAGCGCGCACATAAAAATGGCGTTGACGTGTTCCGTATTTTTGATGCAATGAATGATGTGCGTAACTTAGAAACTGCGATTAAAGCGGCTGTAAAAGTAGGTGCTCATGCTCAAGGTACTATTTCGTACACGGTAAGCCCTGTTCATACACTTGATATGTGGTTAACTTTAGCTAAGCAATTAGAAGAGCTTGGCTGTCATTCAATTTGTATTAAAGATATGGCGGGTTTATTAAAACCGTACGATGCAGAAGAGCTTATAAAAGCGCTTAAAGAAACGGTGTCTATTCCAATCGCTATGCAGTGCCATGCTACAACAGGTTTAAGCACCGCTACATATCAAAAAGCTATTGATGCCGGTATTGATATGCTTGATACCGCTATTTCTTCTATGAGTATGACTTACGGTCACTCAGCAACAGAAACAATTGTAGCGATTGTTGAAGGTACCGCACGCGATACCGAACTCGATTTAAACCAACTTGAAGAAATTGCTGCTTACTTTAGAGATGTACGTAAAAAATACGCTGCATTCGAAGGTAGCCTTAAAGGGGTTGATGGACGAATCTTATTGGCTCAAGTACCTGGTGGCATGTTAACTAACATGGAAAACCAGCTTAAAGAGCAAGGTGCAGCCGATAAGCTTAACGAAGTGTTACTTGAAATACCGCGTGTACGCGAAGATTTAGGCTTTATTCCACTTGTTACGCCAACGTCGCAAATTGTAGGTACGCAGGCAGTACTTAACGTATTAACCGGTGAGCGTTACAAAACAATCACAAAAGAAACCGCAGGTGTGTTAAAAGGTGAGTACGGTTTAACTCCAGCTCCAATGAATAAAGAGCTACAAGAGCGAGTACTTGATGGTAGCGACGTTATTACGTGTCGCCCAGCTGACAATATTGCGCCTGAACTTGAAACGCTTGAAGCAGAGCTATTAAAAGAAGCGCAAGAACAAGGTTTAACACTCGCTGATGATAAAATTGACGACGTACTTACTTATGCACTGTTTCCGCAAGTTGGTTTGAAGTTTATCAAAAACCGCAATAACCCAGATGCGTTCGAACCAGTCCCTAGCGTAGAAGATAATTCAAGTAAGTCACCAGCTAAGGTGTCAGCCAAAGGTAACAATGTTAAGGCTGAGCAATATAGCGTTAAGGTAGACGGTAAGGTTTACGACGTTGTAGTAGCGCAAGGCGGTGAGCTTAAAGAGGTAACGTTAAAAGATTCTGAGCACTTACCTCAGTCTGCTTCAGTGGCTTCGGGTGAAACGTTAAATGCACCTTTAGCAGGTAATATTTTTAAAATAAAAGTAAAAGCCGGCCAAGTTGTAAACGAAGGTGATGTTGTTGTGATTATGGAAGCCATGAAAATGGAGACTGAAGTTCGCGCAATGCATACTGGTACCATTGCTGAAGTGCTTGTGTCTGAGGGTGACTCAGTGACCACGGGCGACGCAATTATTGCGCTGGCTTAAGGAGTAAATGTAAATGGAAGGTCTTTTAAACCTTTGGCAGGCTACTGGTCTTGCTAACTTTACGTTTCCTGGTTTGGTGATGATTGCAGTAGGCTGTTTGTTATTGTTTTTAGCTATATCTAAAAACTTTGAGCCACTGCTTTTATTACCAATTGGCTTTGGCGCGATATTAACTAATATTCCGGTTGCTGGACTATCAGACCCTGGTGGGCTTTTGTACTCAGTTTACTATGTGGGTATAGATACCGGTATTTTTCCACTATTAATATTTATGGGAGTTGGTGCACTAACTGACTTTAGTGCGTTAATAGCAAACCCTCGTATGTTATTGCTGGGAGCTGCGGCTCAGTTTGGTATTTTTGCGACCTTATTTGGCGCAATTCTACTTAACTTTATTCCGGGTTTTGAGTTTACCCTTCAAGATGCATCGGCTATTGCTATTATTGGTGGCGCTGACGGCCCAACGGCAATATTTTTAGCCTCAAAATTAGCGCCTGATTTATTAGGTGCCATTGCGGTAGCTGCTTATTCATACATGGCGCTAGTTCCAATTATCCAGCCTCCTATTATGCGTGCACTCACAACACCAGAAGAGCGCCAAATTAAAATGCCTGAGCTACGTAAAGTATCTAAAAAGGAAAAAATTATTTTTCCACTTATGGTACTTACTGCAACAGCCATGTTTTTACCAGCGGCAATACCGCTAGTAGGTATGTTCTGTTTGGGTAACTTAATGCGTGAGTCGGGTGTTGTAGACCGCTTAAGTAACAGTGCGCAAAACGAAATTATCAATATAACAACTATATTTTTAGGATTGGCGGTTGGCTCTAAGCTTGCTGCAGATGACTTTTTGACAGTAGAGACTATTGGTATTTTAGTGCTGGGTGCGCTTGCTTTTGGTATTGGTACAGCATCAGGTGTGTTTATGGCTAAAGGCTTAAATAAAATATCTAAAACACCTATCAACCCGTTAATTGGTGCCGCTGGTGTGTCAGCCGTTCCTATGGCTGCGCGTGTAGTTAATAAAGTAGGGCTTGAAAATAACCCACATAACTTTTTACTTATGCACGCAATGGGCCCTAATGTGGCGGGCGTTTTAGGCAGTGCTGTTGCCGCAGGTATTTTGTTGGCACTTGTTGGCTAAATTGAGATTTAATTTCAACCAACCATTGAGCGCAGTTTACTGCGCTTTTTTTTGTCTGAAACTTCTGTTCGTTAATGGTTTCTTGTTTTGAGGTTTTTGTTTAAAGTGGTGGCTCTTCGCAATTTTAAGGATAGTCATTATGCTTCACACTCCATTAGCTCACTACTTACCTAATGTTAGTAAACTTGTATTTGGATGTATGGGGTTGGGAGGCGGTTGGAATAAAGACCCGATTACCAGCACGCACCTTAAACAAACCCACGAGTGCATTGATAACGCGATTGAAGGCGGTATTAATTTTTTTGATCACGCAGATATATACACTTTTGGCAAAGCAGAGCAGGTATTTGGTCAAGCACTCAGTGAGCGCCCAGAGCTGAGAGAGCACATATACATTCAGTCTAAATGCGGTATAAAGTTTGCTGATGAACAAGGGCCTAAGCGATATGACTTTTCAGCCGATTGGATTGAACAGTCTGTAGATAACTCACTTAAGCGATTAAATACGCAATACCTTGATGTACTCATGTTACATCGCCCAGATCCTTTGATGGAAGTTGATGAAGTTGCACGTGTATTTAGCTGTTTAAAAGAAAGTGGCAAAGTAAAACATTTTGCCGTATCAAACATGCAGCAACACCAAATGAACTTTTTGCAGCATGCTCTTGATATGCCTATTGTAGCTAACCAAATAGAGGCCAGCTTACAAAAACATCAATTTATAGATGAAGGCTTGTATGCTGGCAATAGCGACGGGAAAGACATTAACTTTACGCCTGGTAACATTGAATATTGCCGCAGCTTTGACATTCAAATACAAAGTTGGGGGAGCTTGTGCCAAGGTTTGTATACCGGCGGTGATTTATCAAATGCGTCGCAAGCCGATATCAACACAAGTATTTTAGTAAATAAACTTGCTGCAATTTATGGTACCTCTGCAGAGGCTATTGTACTTGCATGGCTACTGCGCCACCCAGCGTCGATTCAACCCATTATTGGCACTACTAACGCTAAGCGTATTAAGGCATCGTGTGAGGCTATAAATGTTCATTTAAGCCGAGAGCATTGGTATGCCTTATACGAAAGCGCTAAAGGCTGCGAAGTACCATAAAAAGGGTTTTCAATGAATGTAATTATTATTTTAGTTTGTTTATTTGTAGCATTGGCATTACTGATCCCATTACTTGAAAAATATCAAAGCAAAATGGGGCTGGAAAGGGCGACAAAATATAGCAAGTATATTTGGCCATTAGTGATGGGGTCTTTAGTTATTCAGCTTATTTATGTGTTAATGAATTAGGCGTGTATCGCTATTGTAGGAAAATTAAGATTAGTAGCCTTTAATATAGAGCACCCTGTGTGAGCTAACTATTGTTAATAAATAAAAAGCAACAAAAAAGCCCTTGTAGGTTAAACCTGCAAGGGCTTTTTAATACAGTGATAGCCTGATTACTTAAGTGCCAGTTGTAACTCGCGGTTACGCTCTAACTGAGCAATAAAGTTATCAGCAATAGGTTTAAACTTAGCAAGCTCAGAGCGTGGTAAAGGCTCTGACTTTGGTAATTTAACTGTTTTAGGATTACGGTGAACACCGTTAACCAAAAACTCATAATGTAGATGCGCGCCAGTTACGCGACCTGTAGCACCTACAGTACCAATTCTATCACCCTGTTTAACCTTTTGACCTGTTCTAACAAGCTTTTTATTAAGGTGTAAATACTTAGTGACATACTGTGTGCCATGGCTAATAAATACGTAGTTGCCGTTGTACTTGCTGTAACCTGCCTTAACGACTTTACCGTTACCCGATGCAACAACAGGCGTGCCAGTTCGTGCAGCGTAATCAATACCACGGTGTGCTTTTACTTGCCCAGTAACTGGGTGTAAGCGACGTGGATTAAAACTCGAGCTAATATACTTAAAATTAACGGGGGCACGTAAAAATGCTTTTTTCATACTGCGGCCTTCTGGGGTGTAGAAGTTTCCATCAGTATGTCTAATTGCTGTAAAGCGCTGTCCTTGGTTAATGAACTCAGCCGCTATAATTTTACCAGTACCTATAAATTCGCCTTCAACATAGTGAGACTCGTAAATTAAGCCAAATTGATCGTTTTTACGAATGTCGTTAGCAAAATCCACATCCCAGCCAAAAATGTCAGCAAAGTTCATAATTTGGCGTTCGCTTAAACCCGCTGCAATTGCAGAAGTCCAAAAGTTGCTAGAAATTTCGCCGCCAGCTGTTTTGGTCAGGGTTTCTATTTCTTTACTATCTATCGCTGTATTGTAGTTACCTTCGTCGTCTAAGGTTACATACAGCGTATCTGTTTTAGAAATAACGTAACGCAATTGTTCAAGTGCGCCGTCTTTACCTGTTGCAAAGCTCAGTACTTCGCCTGGGTGAATTTTAGTTAGCTTGCGGGTTTCTGCGTTTGTGTTGATTAGTTTATGAAGCGTTTGCGCTGAAAAGCCCGCGCGTTTAAATATAATTGCTAAGTTGTCACCCGTTTTTACTTTGTGGTCGACTAAATCGTACTCTGGCAGCTTTTCTGCTGCTTGCTCTGAGTTTAACTCGGTAAGTTTTTCGTTGTCATCGACTTTAACTTGAAGCTCGTAGCGTTTGCCAATCTCTAATGCGTTTGCATTGTTGTCTTTAGACGCTGTTGCTTTCTCAGATGGAAGAAACGTTAAAGCGGCAATAGCAGAAACCAAACATAAGATAAGCAATTTGTGTTTTTTGGGGAGGGTATTAACCACGTGAACCATAACGTGCCTTTTTCTGCTGTCAAGATAATAAATACATAATATTGCAGGATATACCTAATATTGTGCGAATACCAGTGCTTTGTAGATTTTAAATCGCGCTGAATTACGCTAAAATCGGGCTTTATATGCCTTTTTAGCGCTTAACTTATCTCAGACTGTGCGCATTTTATTTAGTTGCATTAATCACTTAAAAAGTTGTTTTAATTAGGTAGAAATTTGTTATGTTAGTTGCACATATAAGTTTGATTTAGCCCTTGCTAAACTAAGGTTATACAAAACAACTAGTAGCCCTCTTTGTTGGCAGAATTTTGGAGTAATAGACTGTGGATTTACAAACCGCTCTTGCAGAGATAAAACGCGGTGCAGAAGAAATATTAATTGAAGACGAGTTAGTTGAAAAACTAAAGTCGGGCAAAAAGTTAAAAATCAAAGCGGGTTTCGATCCAACAGCGCCAGATTTACACTTAGGGCACACAGTACTAATTAATAAAATGAAAACTTTTCAAGACTTAGGTCATGAAGTTATTTTCTTAATTGGTGATTTTACAGGAATGATTGGTGATCCAACCGGTAAAAATGTGACGCGTAAACCGCTTACCCGCGAAGATGTTCTTGCCAATGCCGAAACGTATAAAGAACAAGTTTTCAAGATTCTAGATCCGGCAAAAACAACCGTTGCTTTTAATTCAACGTGGATGGAAAAGCTGGGTGCTGCAGGCATGATTAAATTAGCTGCAAACCAAACAGTTGCGCGTATGCTTGAACGTGATGACTTTAAGAAGCGTTACAATGGCGGGCAGCCAATTGCAATACATGAATTTTTATACCCGTTAGTGCAAGGTTGGGATTCGGTTGCATTAGAATCTGACGTAGAACTGGGTGGTACCGATCAGCGCTTTAATTTACTAATGGGTCGTGAGCTTCAAAAAGTTGAGGGCCAAAAGCCACAAACTGTTTTAATGATGCCATTACTTGAAGGTACTGACGGCGTTCAAAAAATGTCTAAATCTTTAGGTAACTATATCGGTATTACTGATGCACCAAATGACATGTTTGGTAAAGTTATGTCGATTAGTGATGTATTAATGTGGCGCTACTACGATTTACTAAGTGGCCTTTCGATTGAGCAAATAGCAGCACAAAAAGAACGTGTAGAGCAGGGGACTAACCCGCGCGATATCAAAATTGAACTTGCTAAAGAGCTAATTGCACGTTTTCATAGTGAAGAAGATGCACAAGCTGCGCACAACGATTTTATTCAACGCTTTCAGAAAAAAGCGCTGCCAGATGAAATTCCTGAGCTGACAGTAACCATTGCAGAAGACACTATTTTAATCGCTAACTTATTAAAAGAAGCTAATTTAGTTGCAAGCACATCAGAAGCGATGCGCATGATAAAACAAGGTGCAGTTAAACTGAATGGTGAAGAAAAAATCACTGATACCAAACTAGAAATAGCAAAAGGCACAACCGCTATTTATCAAGTAGGTAAACGTAAGTTTGCAAACATTACCGTAGCTTAAGTGTGTGGGTAAT